>NZ_JBVHLU010000068.1:23241-61883 GCF_055558835.1 Embleya sp. NPDC025285 | reverse complement strand
AGGCCCTGCTTTCATGCGCTCTCAGCGCCGAGACCACTCCAACGAGAACCCAAGTCCTATAACCCGACGCCAAGTTCGGTATGACAACGGCTTCTCACTCGCACACGCAACGGGCGGGCGGGTGGGCACCACTACCAAGCCGAGTGCTTTGTGAGCGCAGCCGGTGAACGTGGGTCGGGTGGTCCCATCAGGGCCATGTGGCCGCGAGCATGGTCAGCGGGTGCCGATTGCGGCTCGGACCGCTCGGCGGACCATGCCGCAATCGTCGTGGAGGCGGCGGAGGAGGCGGCGTTGGTCTTCGGCGACGGGGCCCACGTCGTTGAGGCGGATTTCGCGGACGAGGACCAGCATGAGGTTGACCAGGAACGCGTCGCGGGAGAGGGAGCCGGATTGTTGGGCGGTCTGGATGATCTGGCGGCGGGTCATCGGGTCGCGGGCCAGGAGGGTCCACAGGACGGCCAGGTCGTAGCCGGGCAGGTGGTAGCCGGAGGACTCCCAGTCGACCAGCGCCGCGCCCTGGGCGGTGAGCAGGATGTTGGACAGGACCGCGTCGCCGTGGCAGAACTGCGCGGGCACCCGGCTGAGGCCGCGCAGGAGTTGGGCCAGGTCGCCGGCGTCGCGGTCGGTGAGCAGGCCGAGTTTGTGGTAGCGGTCGACGCGGGCCGGGTAGTCGAAGGCGAGCGGGAAGGACCCGGGCGGGGGCTTCCATCGGTTGAGCGTGGTGAACGCGTTGAGGACCGCGCGGACGTCGGCGCGGGCCATCGCGGTGCTCGGGTGGCGTTCGTTGGCGGCCGGTCGGCCGGCCACGTGTTCCATCACCAGGATGCGGCGCTCGGGGTCGGCGGCGATCAGGCGGGGGACCCGCACGGGCGGTCGTTGGCGGGTGAAGGTGCGGTACGCGTTGACCTCGTGTCGGAATCGCTGGAGCCAGTGCGGCGAGGGGTCGGTCAGGTACTTCACCACCACCGGGCCGCGACCGACCGAGCCGGACAGGAGCAGGGAGCGCGGTGTTCTCCGCAACACCGCGCCCGCGGTGAAGCCGGGACAGACTCGGGCCGCGATCGTGGCCACCGCCTCCGGACCCTGCTGCGCCATGCGAGATGCTCCCGGGCCCGCTCCACCGGCGGCCCCGGCCGTGCCGGTCGCGACCGCGGCGTTGGCCGCGACCACGGTGTTCGTCGACGCCACCGTGCCGGGCGCCGAACCACCGGATGGGGAACGCCTGTTCGGACCGGGGGTGACCGGCCGGGAGGTCGCGGAACCGGGCGTGGTCGGGCGGCCGGGGGTGGTGGACGTCGTGGATGACATGTAAACCTTCCTGCGCTGCCGAGGGGCGGATCCGGCCGCGCGACGGGTGGGGGCCCACGTGCCGGATCCACCATCCACAACACTCCGAGAACCGGGTGGTGATCCACGTGGCGGACCCTGGCGAACCATGGCGAATCGGAGCCGGCTGCTCCGGACCGGGCTAGCCTCGGTCCGGCAGGCGACCTCGTACAGGACGCTTTTCGAGCCACGGTCCCCACATCAACGGGCGGTTTGCAATGCGCCGGGAACCCAATACCAAACTGGTCGACCTCTTCGCCCTGACCGGGTGGTCCAAGGGCGAACTCGCCCGACTGGTCAACCGCCGGGCCGCCGCGATGGGCCATCCCCAGCTTGCCACGGACACCTCCAGGGTCCGGCGCTGGCTGGAGGACGGTGAGCGCCCGAGGGATCCGGTACCCCGGGTTCTGGCGGCCCTGTTCACCGAGCGGCTCGGGCGTGTCGTCACCTCCGAGGACCTCGGCCTGACCGGTCGCCCCCGGCACAACGCGCAGGTGGTCCAGGAGGACCTGCCGTGGAGCACCGAGCGCACGGTGACCGCGCTGACCGAGTTCACCGGCATGGACCTGATGCTCAACCGGCACGGCTTCGCCGGCAGCGGGTTCGCACTCGTCGCGGGGCCGGCCCTGGTGGCCAATTTCGATCGCTGGCTCACCCCCGGACCGGGCCTGCCCCACCCGCGCGGCGCGCCGGCCGACCCGGTCTCGTACGGGCTCGCCGACGCGGGTCCGATCGGGGCCGAGGAGGTGACCGCGCTGGAGAACGCGGTCACGGTGTTCCGGACCTGGGACGCCGATCGCGGTGGTGGTCTGCAACGCAAGGCGGTGATCGGGCAGTTGAACGAGGTCGGCAATCTGCTGACCTATCCCAATCCGCTGCCGGTCACCCGTCGGCTGTGGAACGTGGCGGCCAACCTGGCCGCGCTGGCCGGCTGGATGTCGCACGACATCGGGCTGGATCCGACCGCGCAGAACTACTTCGTGATCGCGGCGCACGCGGCCCGGGAGGCGGGCGACCTGCCGCGGGCGGCCGAGGCGCTCTCCCGCGCGGCCCGGCAGATGGTGCACCTGGAGCGCCCGGCGGACGCGCTCGCGCTGATCGAGTTGGCGCAGCGTACGGCGGGCGATCGGGCGGGAGCGACCACACGCGCGATGTTCCACACCGTGGAGGCGTGGGCGCAGGCGGCGCTCGGGCGGGCCGCGGACTGCCGGCGCACCCTGGGTCGGGCCGAGGCCGAGTTCGGCCGGTCGCGCCCGGACGAGGATCCGGACTGGGTGGCCTTCTTCGACTCGGCCGATCTGCACGGCATGCAGGCGCTGGTGTACCGCACGCTCGCCGAGGTGGATCCCACCGCGGCCGGTCGTGCCCAGGAACACGCGGAGCGGGCACTGGAGTTGCGTGCTCGCGGGCACGAACGCTCCAAGACCTTCGATTTGATCTCGCTGGCCTCCGCCTGTTTGTTGGATGGCCAACCCGACCGGGGTGCCCACCAGGCGCGTCTCGCGGTCCACGCCGCCGGCGAGGTCAGCTCGAAACGCACGTGGGACCGCCTGGAGGTACTGCGCAGACTCACGGACCGGTATCGGGACGTGCCGGAGGTGCGTGTCTTCCGCGAGGAACTCGCCGAAGGCTCCTGACGCCCGGGATCGGCAACGGGTGGGCACAAAACCCCGAGCCCAAGCGCAGCGCTACCGCACGCACACCGCCATCACGCACGCGTCGTCCTCGTAGCGGGTGTGGCCCAGGCGGCTCAGCACCACGTCCACGCATGTCCTGGCGTCCGCGCCGAGTACTCGGGGGCCCAGGCCGAGGAGGGCGCGGACCGCCTCCTCGGTGCCGCGCCCGCGTCGCTCGACCAAGCCGTCGGTGAAGATCAACAGCACGTCGCCGGGGAGTAGTTCGACCCGGTCCTCGACGAACTCGGGCTCGTCGAGCGCACCCAGCAACACGCCGAAGGGTGCCGACAGTGCCCGTCCCACGCCGTCGCGGTACAGCAGCGGCGGCGGGTGGCCGCCCTGGGCCCAGGTCAACACTCGCCGTTCCGGGTCGAATCGCGCGCACACCGCGGTCGCCACCTTGTCCGCCGGCAGGGTGTGCACCACGATCCGGTTCAGCGCGGTCAGCATCGCGGCGGGTCCGGCCCCCGTCATCGCCACCCCCTGCAACGCCCCGCGCAGTGTGGTCATCCCGGACGCCGCGGCGACCCCGTGCCCGGACATGTCGCCGACCGCGAGCAACACGTCGCCGCTCGGCAGCGCGAGCGCGTCATACCAGTCGCCGCCGACCTTCGAGTCCTGCTCGGCCGGGAAGTACCGGGTGGCCACCTCGATGCCGGGCAGGCTGATCGGCCGGGTCCACCACGGCATCACCACGCGCTGCAACTCGGCGGCGATCCGGTGCTCGGAGCGCACCAGTCGGCGCTGGGCCAGCAACTGCGCCCGGGCCTCCGTCAACGCCTGCTGGGTGCGCCGCAGTTCGGTGATATCGCGGAGCAACACCCAGACCGCGTATGGGGTTCCGTCCGCGCCGAGCACCGGTTCGCCGACGAACTGGACCGACACCCGGCTGCCGTCGGCGCGCACGATCCGGAACTCGCCCTCGGTGCCGTTCGCCTGTTCGAGCAGTTCGCGCAGCAGGTCCGTGACGAACGCCCGATCCTCGGCCGCCGCGTGGTCGGGCAACTCGGCCAGCGGCAGCGGGCCGAGCGCGCGGTCTCGGCCGAAGAGCGCGTACATCTCGTCGGACCAGCGCACGTCGTCGCGATCGAGATGCCACTCGGCGCTGGCCACCGGTCCCGAACCCGGCGCCGGCGGTACGGCCGTGCGGCGCTGCTCGGGCAACAGCCCGTGCGGGTCCGGCTCGACGAACAACCGGCGCAGGTGCCGCCACGGCAGTACCGCGTCCTCGACGTCACCGAGCGCGAACGGCGCGGTGGGCCCGACGTCCGGCGGCCGGACCGAGCTGCGCGCCGGAGTGCTGGCCGCCAGGCCCGGATCGTCGGCCTGGCGGTGCTCGGGATCGTCGGTGTCCAGGCTCAATCGGGCCAGATACTCCGCCGTCCGACCGAGGCTGCCCGCGAGCAGATCGCACACCATGCCCCGGCGGTGCGCGTCCTCGATCGCCGCCGCGTCCTCGCCCGAACCGCCGCCGGCAGCACCCGGGCGCGGGTCGAAACCACCGCGCAGAGCCTCGAGTTCGGCCCGCATTCGGTCGATGTGCGCGAGCCATTGCGCCGGGTCCACCACGAGGGGTGCGTCCACGGGGTGTTCGGGCCGTTCGCGCATCCGCTCGCGCTCCTCCGGACATGACGAGGCAGGGTGCAATGACTGTCGCACATCAAAGGCCCGGACGCGGATGAAACCACGGTAACCATGATGCTTGTGGCAGATTGCCCATTTCCGGTGTCCGGAGATGGCGAAAGGGGCTCGATCGCGACCGCGATCGAGCCCCTCACCAGCTTTGACGAGCAAAACCCGACGCGGTTCGACGGTCTTCGAACAACGCGTGGGGGAACGGCGGTCAGCCGAGTTCGTTGCCCAGGATGGAGATGAAGGAGACCATCTCGCCCGGATAGCCGCCGAGGTTGTGGGTCAGCGCGAGCTTGCGACCGTCCGCCGGGATCCGTCGATCCGCCGGTGCCTCGCCGCGCAGTTGTAGCCAGGCCTCGAACATCATCCGCAGTCCGGATGCGCCGACCGGGTGACCGAAGCTCTTCAGCCCGCCGTCCGGGTTGACCGGCAACCGGCCGTCCAGATCGAAGGCACCTGCCAGGACGTCCTTCCACGCGGTCCCGCGATCGGCGAACTGCAGATCCTCCATCAGCACCAGTTCGGTCGGCGTGAAACAGTCGTGCACCTCGGCCATCGCGAGCTCCTCGCGCGGGTTGCCCACGCCGGCCTGACGGTACGCGTCCTGCGCGCACGCGGCGATCTCCCGGAACGTGGTGTAGTCGTACTCCGGGTCGATCACCCCCGAGCCGTTGCCCGCCACCAGCGACAGCGCCTTGATGTACAGCGGCTTGTCCGTGTACAGGTGTGCGTCCTCGGCCCGGACCACGATCGCCGCCGCCGCGCCGTCGGCGACGCCCGCGCAGTCGAACACGCCGAGTTGGCCCGCGAGTTTGGGCATCGCGGAGATCTTCTCCGGCGCGATCTCCTTGCGGAACTGCGCGCGCGGATTGCGCGCGCCGTTGTAGTGGTTCTTCGACGCGATGTGCGACAGCACGTCGCGCATCTCCGCCTCGGACACGCCGTACTTGTCGCCGTACGCGGGCACCACCATCGAGAACATCGCCGCCGCGGTGAGCGTGCGGGCGGTCCCGTCGCCGGGGATCGGGAACGCGTTCAGCCCCTGGAAGCCGCCGTCCTTGACCTTCTCCACGCCGACCGCCATGGCCATGTCGTACGCGCCGGACGCGACCGCGTACGCGGCCTGGCGCAGCGCGTCGGACCCGGTCGCGCACATGTTCTCCACGCGGGTGACCGGCTTGCCCTGCAGTTGCAGCGGCTTGGCCAGGGTCAGTCCGGACATGCCCGACTGCGCGGTGCCCAGCCAGTACGCGTCGACCTGTTCCTGCGCCACGCCGGCGTTCGCGAACGCCTCGGTGGTCGCCTCGATCAACAGGTCGTCGGTGCCCTTGTCCCAGTGCTCGACGAAGGGGGTGCAACCCATCCCGATGATGGCGACGCGGTCCTTGATGCCGTGCGATCCCATGCCTATGCCTCCTCGGCGGCTCGGGCGGTCCGCACGGGGCGGGCCTTCCAGAAGTAGTTGTGGATGCCGTCGGCGGTGCCCAGCCGGCGGAAGGTCGGCTCGACCCGGTCGCCGATGGCCACCTCGGTCGCGTCCATGTCGGTCAGCTCGATCGGCAACCGGCCGCCCACCCGTCGCCCACCACCCTCGTCGGACGTCGTTTCGCCCCCCGCGGGGTCGTCGAAGTCCACGACCGCGAACACCACCGGCGGGCTGGGCGAGTAGGCCATCCGGTCCACGGTGAACGTCTTGACCGTGCCGAGCACGTCGGCGGTGGGCACCGGCTCCATGTCGTCCACGTTGCCACCGGTCATCGACACCCGTTGCGGCGGCAGGTGTACGGCGCCGCTCTCGCGATCGCGCGAGCCGACGAAGCCGTACTTCCACTCCACCGAGCGCACGGCGGCCGAGGACGAGGTGCGGGCGGGCTCGGGTCGGCGCGGCGGTTCGACCGGGAGCAGCCCGCGCCACGCGAGGTACTTGCCGTACGGCAGCGGCGCGCCGCCGGCGATCTGCTCGGCGACCGTGCGGGTGGGCCGGTAGGCCGCGAGCGCGTCGGTGGTGCGGAACAGGAACACGTCGGCGCCGTCGGACAGCACGACCAGCGCGACGACCGCGCCCGGCTCGGAGCGCTCCAGCGTCGCGCTCAGCAGCAGTCCCGGGTGCGCCGCGCCGGTGTTGCCCACGGTGCTCGCGAGGTCGTCGCCCAGGACACCCTCGCGCACCCCGAGCCTGCGGCCCAGCCCGGCGACCGCGCGGCCGTGCAGGCCGGCGATCACCGCGTGGTCGACCTGGTCGGCGGTCAGCCCGGTCGCCTTGAGCGCGTCGGTCCAGGCCTGCCGACCGGCGGCGAGGTAGTTGTTCTCGCCGAACTTCTCCTCCCACAACTTCGAACGCACATCGCCCGGAGTGCGCCAGCGGTCGACGAACTCGGCCGTGGCGGACGCGCCGCCGAGATACTCGGCCAGCACCGGGCCGTCGGCGGGGGAGCCGACCAGCAGCGCGGCCGCACCGTCGCCGCCGGCCGCCTCGTCGCCGCTGCCGGGCAGGCCGACCCGGATGTCGGCACCGACCACGAGCGAGCTGCCGGCGCCGTCCAGCGCGAGCCGGAGCAGACCGGCCGCCGAGCGCACCGAGCCGGTGGCGTCCATCGCGGGCACCGAACCGTCTAGGCGCAGCGCGGCGTGCATCACGGTCGCGTTGGTGCGGTCCGCGTACGCGGGTGCCACCGTGGCGAACAGCAGCGCGCGCGGGCGGATCCCGGGCGTCGCGCGCAGCGTGTTGCGGGCGGCCTCGACGCCCAGCGTGGTGGTGTCCTCGTCGAAGGAGGCGACCGTGCGGGTGCCCTTGCCGCCGCCGGTGCCGGCCACGGCGGCGATGCTCTTGCGGTCGAGGCGCCGGTAGGGGAGATAGGCCCCGTACCCGAGGATGCCGCGTCCCGTCGAAACTGCGGTTCCGTCAGTCGTCATTTCTCCGCTTCCGCCTCGTTCCACTTGGGGTTCGTCGCGTTGTCGCGTGGCTGCCCGTCGCTGCGGGCCGCCGTGCGGGATGGGTTGGGGGAGTACGTGCTCGGCTAGGGGGTCTCCAAGCCGATCGCGCCGTCGGCCGCGAGGCGGTCTATCTCCGCGCGGGACAGGCCCAGTTCGGCCCCGAGCACCTCGGCGGTGTGCTCGCCGACCCAGGGCACCCGGGTCTCGGGGCCCTCGGCGACCCGGGAGAGCTTGACCGGGTTGCCCGGCGACAGGACCGGCGCCGGGTCGCCGTCGGTGCGCTCCATCTCGACGATCATGTTGCGATTGCGCACGTGCTCGTCCTCGATCACGTCGCCGGGGTTGTAGACCGGGCCGGACGCGACGCCCACTCCGCTCAGCGCCGCACACGCCTGCAACCGGGACTTGTCCGCCGCCCATTCCTCGATGCCCGGGCGCAGGATGTCCTCGATGTGGTCGAACCACTCCTGCGGGCCGCTCAGACGCGGATCGCTCTTCCACTCCGGCTTGCCGACCAGGTCGGCGAGCGCCTCGAACATGTGCGGGCGCGCGCACTGGATCAGGAAGTAGCCGTCGAAGGCCCGGAACGAGTGGTTGATCAGCGGCGCGAGGCCGGGGTCCTTCAGTCCCATCGACCAGTAGCTGATCCCCGCGTCGTTGAGCGCGACCATGGCGTCGAACATGGAGATGTCCACGTACTGACCGACGCCGGTGGCGTCCCGATGGCGCAGCGCGGCCAATACGCCGATCACCGCGAACAGCGCCGAGCCCGAATCGCCGAGCGCGCCGAGCGGGGACACCACCGGCGCGGTGTTCGGGTCGCGCTTGAAGTCGTACAGACCGGCCATGCCCTCGGCGACCGGGGCGTACGCGGGCCAGGACGCGTACGGCGACTCGGTGGTGTTGCCGAAGCCGGACACGGAGAGGTAGATCGCGCGCGGGTTGACGGCGGCGATGTCCTCGAAGCCCAGGCCGAGCCGGCCGGCCGTACCGGGCTTGAAGTTCTCGCAGACGATGTCCGCCTTCTCGGCCAGGCGCAGCACTATCTCGCGGCCCTCGGGGTGCTTCAGGTCGACCGTGACGCTGCGCTTGCCGAGGTTGTTGCGCAGGAAGGTGACGCCGACGCGGCGGCCGAGCGGGTCGGTCATCATCGGCAGCGCGGCGCGCCCGGACTCGCCGACGCCCGGCGACTCGATCTTGATGACCTCCGCGCCCAGTCGGGCGAGCATCTGCGTGGCGTAGGGGAGCGCCTGCATCTGTTCGATGGCAAGGACCCGGATCCCGTCGAGCGGCTTTCCGAAGCGTTGCAGGTCCGCGCCTGCCACCTCTCCCACGCGCATGGTCACTCACTCCCTGTTGTGCGGTCGTACGTGTGCCGCGCGGTCGACCGGCCGGCCGAACCTGCTGCAGCCGTGATGCCCGGGACCCGGCGGGACACCCGTCGGGTACCTCGCACGAGCGCCCAATAGTCGCGAGACAGGCACCTCGTCACCATAGCTGACGGACAGTCAGATGAGCATGGGTCCAGTTCCGTGCCGCTCGTCACGCGGGCCGGGAGATGGGGGTGGGGGCGGATCGGGAGGGCTTTCGCGGGAGGGGGCGGGGTCGTTCGAAGGGTGATGGGCGGGCGAGTCATCGGCTTGTCGATTTTCCGGCGCACCGACATGTCCATTACGGTGCGTGCATGACCGATGACGCATTGATTCGTGACGCGGAGGTGGCCGCCCGTGCCCTCCTTGACCGGCGCATCGAACTGATCCGCGAACTGGCCACGTCGGCGGCCGAGTTGGAACCGCTGCTCAAGGCCGCCGCCGAGGGCGAACAGCGCGCGCTCAAGGCGTGGGCGGACGCGTTGGCGGGTGGCTGGACGCCGGATGAACTGCGCAAGTTGGGCTACCGCGAGCCGGACAAGCGTCCGGGGGCCAAGAAGGCCGGGCCGAAGCGGGCCGGCGGGGCCACTCCGGTGGCGGGTCGGGCGGACGTCGGCACGGGTACGGGCGAGGCGGGCGGAAGCGCGGGCCCGGACGAGTCGGATGCGGCTGCTGTGAGTCGTGGTGCGGCCGACGTCGCCGATGCGGTCGATGACGCGCACCTCGCGGAGGCGGGTGCGGAGTGCATGCCCGAGGGGCTGCTCGGCGCGGACGGTGCGCCCACGCCGGGCGCGGGTGGGGGCGCGGATGTGCACGCGGGTGTGGATTCGGGCGTCGGTCCGGGCGGGGAGGGTGCGCTCGACCCCTCCGCCGCGGCACGCCCCGGCGCGTCGCCGGTGCCGCAGCCCGGGCCGCGTTCGGGGCCGAAGGCGGGCGTGACACCGGCAGTCGGTCCCGGCGCTCAGCCGTCCGCGCCGGCCGCCGAGACCATCGAGCGGTCGGCCGACCGGCCCGACGCGGCACCCGCCGAGGCGGCCGTCGCCCGATAGCGGGTCCGCCGGGCGGCCCCGCCCGGTTGCCGCCGTCCCGGGCGACGGCCCGTTGGTCTGCCCGCTTCGGAGGCGACAGGGCCGCGATCGTCGAGCGGGGATGGTCGAGCGGGGATGGCCGGTTCGACGGGACGCGCTCCCGAGAATCCCCGGGGCCACGGGACGTGCTCCCGAGATCCCCTGGGCCGCGGCCTTGCCCGGGCGTTGGTCGGGCCTCGGCCGCTGAGGCGCGAATCGGGCGCGGTGGTGAAGGGCGCTATTGTTGGTTGAGCCATGCAGTTAACGCGTGGCGAGCGACAAGGGGGGCGGTCATCGATACCGCGACGACACCGTGTGACGGGCCGACAGCCGGCCGCGCACCCGACGAACTGGGACGCGAACTCGCGCGTCTCATGCGGCTCTCGGCCGCCGCCAAGGCGCGCAACCGCGCCGAGGGCGGCCCCGTGCCCGACGGGGGAGACCGGCTGCTGCTGGCCTACCTCGCCCTCGAGGGACCCCGCCGGGTGACCGACCTGGCCGCGATGACCTACCTGGACGTGTCCACGGTCAGCCGGCAGATCGCCTCTCTGGTCCAGCGCGGGCTGGTCGAACGCCGCCCGGACCCCAACGACGGTCGCGGCACCCTGCTCGCGGTGACCGACGCCGGCAACCAGGCGTTCGAGATCTACCGCGCCCGCCGGCAGACCGAACTGGACCGGGTCACCCGCGACTGGTCCGCCGAGGAGCGCCGAACGCTCGTGCACCTCCTCGGCCGCTTCAACGACGATCTCGAACGCGACCAGGCACCCACGCGCGACGCCGCGCCCGGTGCCCCGGAAGGCACTACCGCATGACCGAGCCGCAACCGCAGTCCGGCCCGCAACAGGCCGTGAGCGAAGGCGCCCTGAGCCACCGTCAGATCATGACGATCCTGTACGGCCTGATGGCCGGCATGTTCCTGGCCGCGCTGGACCAGACGATCGTCTCGACCGCGATCCGGACCATCTCCGACGACCTGCACGGCCTCAGCCAACAGGCGTGGGCGACCACCGCGTACCTCATCACGTCGACCATCGCCACGCCGCTGTACGGCAAGCTGTCCGACCTGTACGGTCGCCGCCCGTTCTACCTCGCGGCCATCACGATCTTCGTGGTCGGATCCGCGGCGTGCACGTTCTCCACGTCGATGTACGAACTCGCCGGGTTCCGCGCCCTCCAGGGCCTGGGCGCGGGCGGTCTGATGTCGCTCGCCTTCGCGATCATCGGCGACGTCGTCCCGCCACGCGAACGCGCCCGCTACCAGGGCTACTTCCTGGCCGTCTTCGGCACCTCGAGCGTGCTGGGCCCGCTGGTCGGCGGGTTCTTCGCCGGGCAGGGCGAGATCCTCGGCATCGCGGGCTGGCGCTGGGTGTTCCTGGTCAACGTGCCGGTCGGCGTGCTCGCCCTGCTGGTCGTCGCCAAGGTGCTGCACATCCCGCACACCCGCCGCCCGCACCGGATCGACTGGTTCGGCGCGATCACCCTGACCCTCGGCGTCGTGCCGCTGCTGATCGTCGCCGAACAGGGCCGCGAATGGGGCTGGGGCTCGGGCACCTCGATCGCCTGCTACCTGATCGGCAGCATCGGCGTGATCACCTGGATCCTGGTCGAGCGCCGGATGGGCGAGGACGCGCTGATCCCGATGCGCCTGTTCGCCGACCGGATCTTCAGCCTCGCGTCGCTGATCGGCGTGATCTTCGGGATGGCCATGTTCGGCGGGTTCATGCTGATCCCGCAGTACTTCCAGATCGTCAAGGGCGCCGGACCCACCGAGGCCGGCCTGCTGATGATCCCGGTGATGGCCGGGATGATGGGCTCGTCCATCCTGTCCGGGCAGATCACCTCCAAGACCGGCCGCTACAAGATCTTCCCGATCCTGGGCACCGGCATCGCGGCGATCGCGATGGCCCTGTTCGCGCTGTACGTCGACACCGAGACGTCGCTGGTGACCACGAGCCTGTTCATGGTCCTGCTCGGCATCGGCCTCGGCCAGTGCATGCAGACGCTGATCCTGGTGGTGCAGAACGCGGTCCCGGCCCGGGACATGGGCGTGGCCACCTCGGCCGCGACCTTCTTCCGGCAGATGGGCGCCACCGCCGGTACCGCGGTGTTCCTGTCCGTGCTGTTCAGCAACGTCTCCGGGGAGATCGCCAAGGCGTTCACCCGGGACGCCCGTACGCCCGAGTTCCAGGCGGCGTTGGCCGATCCCTCGGTGCTCGCCGACCCGGCCAACGGGCCGGTGATCGAGATGGTCCGCAATCCGAACCCCGGCGGCGCGCAGGGTTCCGGCGTGCTCAGCGACTCGTCCTTCATCCAGCACCTGGACCCGCGCCTGGCCGCGCCGTTCAAGGAAGGCTTCTCCGAGGCGATGCAGTTGGTGTTCCTGATCGCCGCATGCGTCATGGCGGTCGCGTTCGTACTGGTCTTCTTCATCAAGGAGGTGCCGCTGCGCACGATGTCCGGCCTCCAGGCGAAGGCCGCGGCGGAGGCGGAGGAACTCGCCGACGCGCAGGCATCGGCGGCGGCATCCGTCGACCCCGCTCGGGACGGCGAGCTCTTGCAGCGGGCCGGCGCCGGGTCGGGAGCCGGTGCGCACGCGGGATCCGAGGTGGGTTCGAGTGTGGCCGCGGGAGCGGATCCGGGCTCGTCCGGCTCGGGTGTCGGAACCGGGGCCGGAAGCGGCAACGGAGCCGGATCGGGCTCGCGGCCGAGCCGTTCGCCGGAGCAGGACGCGCGGCGCGCGGCGGGCCGCCGCTGGCCCGAACGGGACTGACCTCGCGGAGCCGACCACCCGCGCGAACCAACGCGAGGACCCCACCCGACGCGGGGTCTTGGGGCTACCCGCGAAAGCGCGACCCGCACCGGCCGAACGGGACCAACCGCCCGCCCGGCCGGTGGGGGTGCACACATGCGTGCGTGCGCGGGGTCCGGGATCGGCCGGGCGGCGCCCCGGCGCCGGGGCGGATCGCACCGCGCCGCCCGCAGGCCCGTTCGCCCGTCCGCTCGGCCTCCCATCCGATCAGGCGACCCGGGTGACCCGGCGCCGCGCGACCACGCGCCACGCCCACACCGCCGCGCACAGGTTCACCGCGGCCAGCGCCACGAACGTCACCACCGCGGCGTGTGCCGAGGCATGGGCACCCACGCCCGTCGCGGACAGGAAGGTGGTGCCGTACGTGGCCACCCCCAACACCGCGCCGACCTGCATGAGGGTGACCAGTACGCCGCTCGCGTCGCCCGCGTGCTCGGCCCGGACCCGGCCGAGCGCGCTCGCCATCAGCGGCCCGATCACCGCGCCCTGCCCCAGGCCCATCCCGGCCAGCCCGATCGCCAGCGCGAACCCGCCCTCGCGACCCCCGTGCACGGCGGCCGCCATGCCGACGTACGAGACCGACACCAGCGCGAAGCCCAGATAGCCGACATGCGCCCGGATCCGCTCGGGCAGCCGTCCCCACCACAACCCCGAGACCGCGAACCCGATCGCGCACGGCACATAGGTCAAGCCCGCCCGCAGCGGACTGTCACCGAGACCGGATTGCAGGTGCAGCGCGAGCGTGAACAGGAATCCGTTGTAGCTGCCGACCGCGATCAACAGCGCGATCCCGCCGGACAGCAGCCCGGGGGAGCGCAACACCGCCCCCGGCACCAGCGGCGACCCGCCGCGCGCCGCCACCGCCCGCTCGACCAGCGCGAACAGGCCCAACCCGGCGACCCCGGCCGCGAGCAACACCCACCCCCACACCGGCCAACCCTGCTCGTGTCCCATCACCAGCGGCACCACCACCGCGAGCATCGCCGGCGCGAGCACCAGCACGCCCGGCACGTCCAACCGGCCCCACCCCGTCCGCTCGGCGGGATCGGGACGGTCCCCGCCCAGCGCACGCCATCCGACCACCAGCAACAGCACGCCGATCGGCACGTTGACCAGGAACACCGGCCGCCAGCCGGTACCCAGCAGATCCGCGCTCACCAGCACTCCGCCGAGGATCTGTCCGACGACCGCGCCGCCGGCGATCGCGGTCTGGTACAGCCCCATCGCCGCGGTCCGCCGCCGTCCCTCGAACCGCCGCTGGATCAGCGTCAACACCTGCGGCACCAGCAACGCGGCGCCCGCACCCTGAAGACACCGGAACGCCACCAACTCGCCCGTCGAAGTGGCCAGTCCACACGCCAACGACGCGAGTGTGAACAGCCCGAGCCCACCCAGACAGGCCCGGCCGTACCCGAAGATCGCCCCCAGCCGCGATCCGGTGATCAGCAACATCGCGTACGCGATCGTGTAGCCGGCGATCATCCACTGCAATCCGGCCCCCGAGGCGTGCAGGTCCGAACGCATCACCGGGGCCGCGACATTGACGATCGACGCGTCCAGGACCGCCATGAACTGCCCGGCCACCAGCACCACCAGCAACACCGTGCTCGCGGCCCGGTGCCGGACCGCGCCCCGCTCTCCTTCGGTCTCCTCGCTCGTGCCCCCGAGAGCGGTCGCCACCCGCTCCACGTCCCCCTCGCGTCGGGCGTCGCTGCCCGACCGCAGATTCGTATCGGTCATGGCCAAGACTGTGGTCGGTCGCGAATACCCGCACCAGTAGCCCGGTTATCCGGGTATAACCAGGCACCTGGCAATCGACTCCGACCCGAGCACAGGATGGGCGAATGACCGCCCGCCCGCATCTCGATGCCTTCCCCGAACGCGACCTCCGGGAATGGGACGACTCCGACCGGAGGACGCCCCGAGCACCTCGACAGGCAGCCCGGGCGCCCCGGAAGAGAGCCGGACCACCCCGGAAGGGCCCGCCGCCGGTCGGGTCGACCCGCCCCGACCGGCCGAGCCCGACCGGCCCACACCGCAGTACGTCCGACCCGCCCGCGCCGCGTCGCGCGCCGAGCTCGGCGCGTTCCTGCGCAGCCGCCGGGAGCGGATCACCCCGGAGCAGGTCGGCCTGCCCGTCGGCCGCCGACGTCGTACCCCGGGCCTGCGCCGCGAGGAGGTCGCGCAACTCTCCGGCGTGGGCGTCACCTGGTACACCTGGCTCGAACAGGGCCGCCCGATCAACGTCAGCGCGCAGGTGATCTCCGGCATCGCCCGCACGCTGCGCCTGGACGGCGTCGAGGTGGAGCACGTCAAGCGGTTGGCCTGCGTACCGAGCACGGCGACGCTGCGCGCCGAGGACGAGGTGGACGCGGACACCCAGGCCCTGCTCGACGACTTCGCGACGCTGCCCGCGGTCGTGCTGAACGGGCGCTACGACGTGCCGGCCTTCAACGAGCTGTTCGCGAAGGTCTTCCCGGCCCTGACGGTGACGCGGCGAGTACGACGCAACATGATCTGGGAGCTGTTCACCCGGCCCGAGTGCTGCAACCCGTTCCACGAGTGGAGCCGGGAGTGCCAGGGCGTGGTCGGCGTCCTGCGCGGCACCTACGCCCGCAACGTCGGCGATCCGGTCTGGACCGCGTTCATCGACGAACTGATCGAGGCCAGCCCCGAGTTCGCCAAGGCCTGGGCCGCCCACCCGATCTCGCTCACCCGCACCCGGGTCAAGCTCTTCCGAAACCTGGACGTCGGTGTGCTGCGTGTACGTGCGATCTCGTCGGAGCTGACCGCGTTCCCGGGGCAGCGGCTGAACGTCTACGTGCCGCAGGACGAGGAGTCGCGCGCCACGCTGGCCCGACTCGCCGCGCCCGACTTCGTACCCAGCCCGCCGCATGAGCATCCGGGGGTGTGATCCACACCATCGCGGTCACCAACGTCGAAGGGCCGGAAGATCGAGATCTTCCGGCCCTTCGATACTGCTGGTGCGCGATACTGGGATTGAACCAGTGACCTCTTCCGTGTCAGGGAAGCGCTCTCCCGCTGAGCTAATCGCGCGAGGGTACTGCGTACTGCGGGTGACCCGTGGTGCGTGGTACGTGTTCGGTTGTGCGGCGTGCGCGATACTGGGATTGAACCAGTGACCTCTTCCGTGTCAGGGAAGCGCTCTCCCGCTGAGCTAATCGCGCGGGAAGTTCACCCTCGGCACGGAGCCTCGGGGTCTCTTGGAGGTGGAGACGGGATTTGAACCCGTGTAGACGGCTTTGCAGGCCGTTGCCTCGCCTCTCGGCCACTCCACCAAGTGAAGGAACCATAGTGGTTACCCACTACATTCCTCTACTTCTTCCGAGCGGACGACGAGATTCGAACTCGCGACCCTCACCTTGGCAAGGTGATGCTCTACCAACTGAGCCACGTCCGCCTGTCGGCCCGGGCTGCGTTTCCGCGTCCCGGCGACGTTGAGAACTTTAGCGGATCCGAGGGCCATCACAAAAACCGATTCCCCGCGGACCTCACCGCGCGACCCGCGCAACCTGCGAAAACGACCGAGGCCGGCCCGAACCACCAGGGTTCGAACCGGCCTTCGGCGCGGCTTCGGGTGGGCCGTCGAGGGGCTGTCGAGGAGCTGCCGGGATGTCCCGGACGTCTCCTCGACGGTCTCCCGATGTTCTTGCGATGATCTCCGACGGGCGCTTGACGGGCACTTGACGGATTGTCGACCCTTCGCGACGGGCTTGCGACGGGCCCGCGACAGGTGTGCTCAGGTCAGCCGCGGCGCTCGCCGGAGGGGGCCGGCTCGGCTGCCGCGTCCCCGGTGTCCTCGGAGCCTTCGGAGTTCTTTGCGCTCTCGGAGTTCTCGGTTTCGTCGGTCGGTGCCGCCGACGGCGCGTCCTGGACGCGGTCGGCTTGGGCCGGGGCCTGGGCGGGCACCTGGGGGAGTTCGGCGGTCGGAGCGACGGGCGGAACCCGGTCGGTTTCGCCCCGTTCGTCGCCGGCGTCCGGTGTGGAGTCGGCGACGGGCGGTGTGGTCGGCGTGGCTTCGGCGACGGGTTCGGCTTCGGCTTGGGGTTCTTCGCCGTCGGCTGCGGCTTCCGGAGACGAGGCCGGCTCGGCCGCGGGCTCCGCCGGGGCTTGGGCTCCGGGCTCGGCCTCGCTCTCCGCCTCGTCCTCGGTGTTCTCGGTCCTGCTCGCGGCCTCGGCCTCGCCTTCGCTCCCGCCCTCGGCAGCAGGTACGCCCGTCCTCTCGGCGGCAGCGTCCTCCGCAGCCTGGACCGGCTTGGTCAGGGACACCTGCTCCTCCGGTGCGGCGACGGTGGGTGCCTCGACCGGTACCCCCATCCCGGCCGTCGGCGCCGCGGCGGGCCGGGGCGGCGGCGTGCGCTTGGCCGGCGCGGCCGGTGGTACGTCGTCGACCGGCAGGACCGTCGTCGCGTCGGCCGAGTCCGGAGCATCGGACGAAGCCGGGGTACCGGTACCAGACGAAGCCGGAGCGTCGGATGAGACCGAAGCGTCGGACGAGACCGGAGCGTCGGGAGTGACCGGTACGACCGGAGCAATCAGAGTCTCCGAAGCGGCAGGTGCGGCAGCGGCCGGAGTCGCGGCCGGAGCCTCCGGACCCGAGGCCACCGCATAAGGCGCCTGCGGTACCGGCGGAACGCCCGGCATCCCGGGAGCCGGCGGCACCGGCGGCGCGAAGTATCGGCCGGTCGGCGCCTGCGCCGGATAGGCCGCCCACGGCGTGGGCGCCCCGGTCGGGAACCCGGCCGCCATCCCGGGCATCCCCGGCATCCCGCCCGGAACGCCGCCGGGGGTCAGACCCGACGCGAAAGCCAGCGCCTCGCGCTCGTGCTGGAAGGTGGTGATCTTCCGGACCACGAAGATCGCCGCGACGGCGGCCAGGACCAGCACGAGGTCCGCGACGCCGGACAGGATGTCGATGGTGCGCAGCCGGTCGGCGTCGGACAGCTCGATGTCCTCGTCGAGCGGGTAGGACAGCCGGCTCGCGAAGAACAGCACACCGGACGCGACCAACAACAGCCACCACGCCCACAGCAGCGGCAGGCGGCCGGGAGTCCGGCCGCCGCGCTCGGCGGTCCGCGGGTCGCTCGCGCGCCACACGTCGTGCAGGATCAGCTTGGGGAACCACAGGCTGACCACCGGTACCAGCCAGCCGCCGATCGCCCATCCGGTGGAAAGGTGCTGCTTCGAGGGGCCGAACAGGTCCACGTTGGCGCGGGCCCGGTACATCCAGATGATGAACAGCACCGCGGTCGCGATCATCGACAACACGAGGAACGTGGTCGCCGCGGCCACGAGCGAGTCCGAGTCCTCGGCCTTCGTCCGCAGCGCGTCCGTCATACCGAGCTCACCGGCGTCGGCGATCTGCCGCAGGACGTCCGCACGATGGAGGAACGCCGCCGCGCACAGCCCGGCGAACACCGCCGACAGCGGCAGCAGGATGTACAACGTCACGGCGATGCCGCGCAAGGCGCGAAACGGCTGCGGCAGCCAGCCGGCGTACGGCGAGACCGGATACGTTCCCGGCATGCCGTAGGGGGCCTGCGGCGCGAACTGTCCGGGCGCGTGCGGATAGACACCGGTGTACACGCCGGTCGGAGCGGGAGCGGGCGCCGGCGCGGCGTACGGATCCAGCGGGATGGGCGCCGCGGGAGCCGCGGCGGGCCCGGTGCCCACGGGGGCCGACCCGGCGCCGGGCTGCTGCGATGCGGCAGCGGCCGGGACGGCGCCGCAGTACGAACAGCGGTCGGCCCGCGTAGACCAGGTGTCGCAGGCGGAACAGTGCACGGATGAACGTCCTTCGATCGCGTGGTGCTGTGGAGACTTCGACGGGTCGGGGCGAACCGACCGGGGAGGTGCGGTCGCCGGACTCGGGGCTGCCGGGTTCCTACCCACCGTGCCGCATCATGCCGTGCCCGACCGGCACGCGGGAACGCGGAATCGTTTCGGGGCAGTTCCGGCCGCGTCCGATGCGGGCGGGCGGGCCCTTTCCGGCCGCCGCGCGCGGGCGGCTCGGAGCCTCGGGACGGCCCACCACGGACGCCGGGACGGCCTTCTACAATGGACGATCTGATCCGCGCGCCGATCCTCCACAGGTGCCGCGGTCGCGACCCCCGGAACGAACCAGTGAGTCAGCCACCCCCTCTCGCCCACCTCGGCGGGCGCTTGGCCACCGGCCTGCGTGATGTCACGCGGGACCCGGCCGCGCTGGACTCGCACGGGTTCTGGGCCGTCGTCGCCGACTTCGAGGGCGACCTGCTGTGCGCACGCTTCGACGAGGTACGACCGGCCCCGCTGCCGCCCGCGCCGTGGATCGGCCCGCCCGCCCACACCTGGACCGACTCGCTCGGCGCCGAGGCGTACCGTGCCGGGGTGCGCCGGATCCGCGAGTACATCGCCGCGGGCGACGTCTACCAGGTCAACCTGTGTCGCCTGCTCGGCGCGCCGCTGCCCGAGGGCGCCGACATCGTCGGCCTCGCGGGCCTGCTCGCGCACGGCAACCCGGCGCCGTACGCGGGAGTGATCCGGCTGCCCGACCACGATGTGCACGTCGCGTGCGCGTCTCCCGAGCTCTACCTGCACCGGGCCGGCGACCGGGTCTGGTCCGGCCCGATCAAGGGCACCGGCCGTACCGAGGCCGACCTGCTGCCCAAGGACTACGCCGAGAACGTGATGATCGTGGACCTGGTGCGCAACGACCTCGGCCGGGCGAGCGCGATCGGCTCCGTCACCGTGCCCGACCTGTGCGTGGTCGAGAAGCACCCGGGCCTGGTCCACCTCGTCTCCACCGTCGCGGGCACGTTGGCCCCGGGGGTGGGCTGGCCGGAGCTGTTCGCCGCGACCTTCCCGCCCGGTTCGGTCAGCGGCGCGCCCAAGAGCAGCGCGTTGCGGATCATCGAGGAACTCGAACCGGTTCCGCGCGGCCCGTACTGCGGCGCGATCGGCTGGGTCGACGCGGACCGCCGCGACGGCTCGCTCGCGGTGGGCATACGCAGCTTCTTCGTCCGGGACGGCCGACTGCACTTCGGCACGGGCGCGGGCATCACGTACGACTCGGACCCGCAGCGCGAGTGGGACGAGACCGAGCTCAAGGCCCGCAACCTGCTCGCGGTGGCGGCGCGGGATCAGGTTCCGGGCGCGCGGGATCACCTTCCCGGGTGGGAGGACCCGCCGGGACCGGAGTAGCACCCGTACGACCCGTACAACCCGTACAACCCGTACAACCCGTATGACCTCGTACGACAAGAACGATGTGCACGGCCCGCGCGACGCCTCGGAGGGCGCATGAGCAGGATTTGGCTGAACGATCGCCTCGTCGACGACGAGCACGCGGTGGTTCGGGTGGACGACCACGGCCTGACCGTGGGCGACGGCGTCTTCGAGACGATGAAGGCGAGCGGAGGGCGGGCCTTCGCCGTCACCCGGCACCTGGACCGGTTGGCCCGCTCCGCGCGCGGTCTCGGGCTGCCCGCGCCGGACCCGGACCTGATCCGCCGTGCGTGTGCCGAGGTGCTGGCGGCCAACCCGCTGCCGGGGATCGGCCGACTGCGGATCACCTACACGGGCGGCCGGTCGCCGCTGGGCTCCGAGCGCGGCGACGCCGAGCCGACCCTGGTGGTGGCCCTGGCCGCGGCCAAGACCCGCGGCAAGAGTACGGCCGTGGTCACCGTCCCGTGGACCCGCAACGAGCACGCGCCGACCACCGGGCTCAAGACCACGAGCTACGCCGACAACGTGGTGATGCTCGCGTACGCCGCCGAACGCGGCGCGAGCGAGGCGCTGTTCGCGAACACGGCGGGCAACCTGTGCGAGGGCACCGGTTCGAACGTGTTCGTCGTACTCGACGGCCACGTGGTCACCCCGCCGCTGTCGGCCGGCTGCCTGGCGGGCGTATCGCGCGCGTTGGTGCTGGAGTGGGTCGGGGCCGAGGAGATCGACGTACCACTGGCCGTGCTCGCCGACGCCGAGGAGGTGTTCCTGACCTCGTCGCTGCGCGACATCCAGGCCGTACACCGGATCGACGAGCACACGCCGGACGCCCCCGGACCGCTCACCCGCAAGGCGATGGAGATCTTCGCGGCCCGCGCCGCCGCCGACATCGACCCGTGATCACCCCGCGCGGCCCGGCCAGGTTGGCCGGGTCCGCGCGCGGGCAGCACTGCCGGTAACGGGGCGCTGCGCCCGGGAAGGCGGGGGCACCCGATGACGACCACTTTGCGACCGGCCGGACCCGGCCGTGACGGCGTGTACTCGATCTGTGCCAACGGCCGAGCCATCGGCGGCGTGCACCTGACCCCATTGGGCCCGTGGGGTGTCGGCACCGGATGGATCCTGCACATCCAGGTGCTGCCGTCCCGCCGCCGCCGCGGCCACGCGTGCGTCGCGATGCTCGCGGCCGAGGAGGTCATGCGCGGCCGGCGGTGCACCCGGATGGCAGCGGCCGTCCCCGAGGGCAACCGGGCGGCGACCGGCCTCGTGCAGGCGCTGGGCTACGCCCCCGACAGTCGCCGACTCGCGGCCGGCGTACGCGCCACCGGCCTGCCCTCCGGTGTGCGGATGATGGACACCGACGAACGCGAGGAGTGGTGCGCCGCGGAGTTGCACCGCTACGCGGAGAGCCTGCGCGCGGCGGGCTGGGCCGCCCCCGCCGCGCAGGCCCGGGCGCAGGCCCGGTTGGACCACCCCACCGCGCCCGCGCCGTACACACTCGGCGACGGCGCGGCCGTGTGGGTGGCGCACGGCGTCATCCTGGCGCTGACGGCGCCGAACCCGGAGGCCACCGCGACGCTGCTCCGCGCGGCCGGCCACGTGACGGCGAGCCAGGGCCTGCACGAGATGGCCATCGACCTCTCCGACGACACCCACACGAAGGCCTGCACAGCGGCGGGATTCGCGCCGCGCACGCGTTATTGGGGGAAACCCATCCTGTGAGGGTGGGGTACATCCCTGATCCTGGATGTACTCCACGGGGAGGAGATGGAGCGGTCGGTGTCCTCCCCGAGTACTGAACCGACCGCCGATCGTGGCGTCCGGGGGCGGAGGCGGCGACGATGGGGGGAGGACCGATGCCTCGAGGCTTCGAACACCTCGAAAGTCGAACGCCTCGAAAGTCGAACGCCGTGAACGAAGCTGCGAACAAGCTGCGAACGAGGAGGCCGAGCGCATGTCCGGCGCAGATGTGGTGACCGGCGCCTTGTGCATGGCGCTGACGGGTCTCGGCCTGGTCATCGCGGTACAGAAGGCTCGCCAACGACGTTTCCTGACAGCGACGCGGTGGACCGCCGCGGCGCTGTTCCCGATCGGCCTGTACCTGACCGGCCTGGCCACACTGAGCCGCCGGGTGGGCAGCGCCGCCGCCGACTGGGCGACGGACCTCGCCTTCGGGATCAAGGCGTGGGGCGGCGTCGCGATCCTCGCGTTCGCCGTGATGCTGCTGATGATCGCCCGGATGATCGGCGGTCGAAAGAACCCGGACTCGACCGGCACGGCGGGCTCTTCGGACCTGTCCGCGCTCACCGGCGGGACCGGCGCGGGTGGCGCCCTGCCCCGCAGCCAACAGCCCAAGCCGGCCGCCGCTCCACGCTCGCGGCGCGCGGTGCGCGGTGCGGTCGACGACGAGTTCGCGGAGATCGAGGAACTGTTGCGCAAGCGCGGGATCTGAAGTCGGGGAATCCCGATTTGCCGATTACCGCCGGTTGACGTGGGTTACCGGATGAACCGGGAAACACGCGCTGTGCACAACAGGCCACGCCCCGGGGTGGTGAATGTGAACGCATTCCCACGCGCGATGTCGATGGCCGATGCCGATGCCGGAAAATGTGTTCGACTGCGCGCTTTGTTTGCACCATGTGCGGATCGTGTACGTATTCGGACCGACCGATCGCTCGGTGTGTTCGATTCACTCGTCCGGCGGTCGCGGGCGGAAGCGGGCGGTCGCGGCGGGCGGGGGAGGGGTGGACGGATGTCCCGTAACAGGACGTGAAAACGCTCCGCCGCCCCCACCTTGTGGACGGTGGGTGCGGCGGAGCGGTGACGTACGTACCCGGCGCTGCGGACAGGGGCGTGCCCGCCGTTCCGGGAGCTCAGTTCTCGGCGAGGATCTGCGAAAGTTCCCGGTCGAGGTCGAAGAAGCGATGCTCGTTGCCGGGGGTGACGGCAGCGTTCGTACGCTTCAGGAACGACTCCAGCGCCCGAGCGGGCGCTTCGAGCAGGGCTTCACCCTCCGGCGAACTGAGGGCGATGCAGACGATGCTCTGTCCGTGGCTCCGGGAGGGCCACACACGAACGTCGCCGGTGCCGGAGGGCTGACGCAGCCCGTCCGCGAGAAGGTCGCGGGCGAAGACCCAATCGACCGTCTCATCGGCACCCGTGTGGAAGGTCGCATGCACGGCGTACGGGTCCGACGAGTCATAGCGCAGTCCCGCGGGGACTGGCAATGAAGACTCGCTCGAGACGACGAGGCGCAGGTGCAGCTCACAGCTGACCGTGGTGTTCATAAGCGCCATGGCCTTTCGCTCAGTGTGCGCTCGGGGATTCGCACGTCGGCGTTCGCAACATCCCACCTGCGGACCTCTTGTAAACGTCTCTGCCCGATATACGGGCGTCTGGGTACTCCTTAAGAGCGATGCGGAGGTGTAACGTTCGCCCGCATGATTTCCGGAAGGGAACAGGCGTTCAGTTCATGCCACGAGCGGACCCGCTCCGCACCCTCGGGCCTGCACCGAACGTCTGCCCCCTTGTAGCGTTGTCAAGCCAGGCCGAGCCATGGTCGGCTCCGGCCGCAGGCCAGACGGAGGTGCCCGGTGAACGACGGCCGGTACGACGAGAGAGGAAGGCCAACGATGGACACGGGGGTCGCGGAGAACAGCGCGCACGCCACACGGGAACCCGCCGCCGACCAGGACGCCCCGAGCGATCCGGCCGGCAAGCAGGCGAAACCATTCGGCTCCCGCGCTCCCGCATTCATCAAGCGCTCGAAGCCACTGCACATGACCTGGCAGATCGGCGTCGCCGTCATCGGCTTCGCGATCATCGTCGGCGGCATCATCATGCTCCCGCTCCCGGGCCCCGGCTGGGCGGTCATCTTCCTCGGCCTGGCCGTCCTGGGCACCGAGTTCGTCTGGGCCCAACGCACCCTCCTGTGGACCAAGGACAAGGTCACCAAGGCCGCCAACCGAGCCCTGGACCCCAAGACGCGCCGCCGCAACATGATCATGCTCGCGATCGGCCTCGTCCTGATCGCCGCAGCCGTGGCCCTGTACCTGTGGAAGTACGGAATGGCCCTCCCCTTCTGACCCCGCCCGGCCGCCGGGCCACCACCACGAGGTGCCCGGCGCCCGGCCGCACGCGCCCGGAGGAGGGTGGGCGCGACCTCCCCCACCCATGCGGTAATGTTCTCCCTGCGCCCGGGCGATTAGCTCAGCGGGAGAGCGCTTCGTTCACACCGAAGAGGTCACTGGTTCGATCCCAGTATCGCCCACCAGCTCAGAAGGGGTGTCCGCACTATTGCGGACACCCCTTCTGTATGCCCGGGAGCCAAACAGGGAGCCACCGGGGCGGAATCAGCCCTTGTCGTGCGCCGCGTCACTGCCTTCCGGAGCATCCTCCGCATCTTCGATGAAGATGGCGTCCATGGCTTCCGCCCCCTGTGTAATAACGGGCCGAAGTTGCTTGCGATAAACGATCTCGGTGGTGGTTGTGCTTCCGTGGCCGACTACTCGGGCGATCACCTCCAACGAGACGCCGTGGTCGGACAGGAGCGAAACGAAGCTGTGCCGGAGTTCGCGCGGCGTCCACTCCGGTGCCAGCCCGGCCCGCTTGACGATCGACCGGAACCCCCGCCGGACATCGGCCGCGTCGAGCGCCGTGCCCACCGAGGTGGGGAACACCAGGCCGTTCTCGCGCCACTTCTTCCCTGCGGCGATCCTCTCCTGTCCCTGGCGCTCCCGATGCCGCTCCAGCACGCCCACGACCTGTTGGGGCAAGGCGAGCGTGCGACGGCTCTTCCGCGTCTTGGTGTCGCCGTGCCTCCGGACCGATCGCCACACCTCAAGGTGCGGCGCGGTCCCCGCGGGCGGCTTCAGGTGGACGTGGTCCCAGGTGAGCGGGCGCGCTTCCTCCGTGCGCACTCCGACGAGGAGGGAGACGATCACGTACGCATGCAGGCGCGACGTCTCGGAGGCTGCCAGGACGGCTTTCGCCTGCTCCAGGTTCAGCGCCTTGCTCGGCCGCCCGGGGCGACCTTCGGGCACGGTGACCAACTCCGCGACGTTCCGCAGCACTTTGTCCCGACGTTGGGCGTGCTTGATGGCGCGCCGCAGCACGGAGTGCACCTCGCTGAGCGAACGCGAGGCCAGGTGGTCCGCGCGGTCATCCAGCCAGTCATCGACGTCGTCCGCCGTCAGATCCCTGAGCTTCGCCCGGCCGAGCGCAGGGAGGATGTGGTTGTCCGCGAGGCTGCGGCACTTGTCGACGGTCTTCGGATCCCGGCCCTTCAAACCCCGGACAAGGAAATCCTCCACCGCGTTGCTGACGGTGTAGTTCGCCGGAGTCTTGGCCCCGGTCTTCAACTCGTTCCGCAGGTCGCGGATCTTCGCGCGAACCTCGGTCTTGGTCTTGCCGGACACCTTGGGTCGGCGCCGCTTCCCAGAGGGCGTGAAGCCGAGCGAGATGGCGCCGACGTACCTGTTCTTGGATGCATCCCAGTAGATGGAGTCTTCGCCGTTTCCGGCCTTGCGAGGGCGTTCCGACGCCTCGGTCATGCGGTGTCTCGGCCTTCCGATGAGCGGAGCCGCGCCCGAGGGACGCGGCTCCGTGGACAAACGGGGGATCAGCGGGTGGCGTGGTTCGCTTCGTGCTCCAGCAGCGCGCTGTACTCGGCGAGCGCGGCTGCCGGGACCAATCGGGCGCGACCTTCCTTGACGCTGCGCAGGCGGCCCGTGCGGATGAGTTCGTAGACGACGGTCCGGCCGAGACCGAGGAGCTTCACGGCTTCGGGGACGCGGTAGAACACGGGCTCGTATCGGGGTGGGGCGATCGTGGACATGGGCGACTCCAAGTCGGAGCGATCGATGTCAGTGGAGTCGAGGGACGACAGCGCGGCGGGCCGTCGTCCCCCTCCCTCCCAGATCCGCAACATCCGCAACACCGCAACATTGCAGGTCAGCGGCTCGGTCTTGTTGCGGATAGCGGTTGTGTTGCGGATCGGTGCCGACACACCGGGGTGTGTCGGCACCGATCGACGGGACGGTTCAGCTCGCCGCCCGGGACGATTCCGTTGCGGCTTTCGCGTGGCTGTGGCGGATGGCTATGCGCTATCCGCCACAGATTCGCCCCCGATGACCTGCAATGTTGCGGCGTTGCGGATGTTGCGGACTTCCGGGGGTGGGGGAGGGCAGTAGCGGATCCAGGCGTCCGTGAGGTCTTCCGCGTAGTAGCCCCTCGGGGTGCCGGAGGGAACGCGGATCGCGCGCGGCTTGATGGGTTTGTTGGCGGGGGTGACGTACTGGCCGAGCAGTTTGGCCAGCATTCGCGCGTTCAGCGGCCTGTCATCAACGTCGCACCAGGGGCTGTCGTCCAGCGCGAGGAGCATCTCCAGGACGACGGCCGTGGGCACTCGGTCGGCGCCGTGGAACACCTTGTCGCGCAGGTCGGTCAGCAGCCGGATCCCGATGGATGCCTCGTCGCCCTCTCGCGCCGCGTTGACCAGTTCCACGCACGCCGCGCGGGCGCGGGCGGGCCAGTGGCCACCGGCCGCGTCGGCGACGGCCAGCAGCGGCTCCCACACGTCGGCGGGCCTGTCGGTGACGCCCTCGGGCATCTCCGGCCAGGCGTCGGCGATCGCGTCGCGGACGGTGTCGGCCCATTCGGCGAGCCGTTCCCGCAGGGCGTGGCCTTCCCTTTCGTGGAGGCGGCGCCGGTAGGGCTGGACCTTCTCGTTCGGTGCGCGCTTGCGCATGCGGATGATGACCGATCGGGTGAGGATCGTGTCCGGCAGCGAGCCCAGTCCGGCCATGGCGACGGCGCAGTAGGAGGAGAACCATCCCGCGTTCTGGTTGGAGCCGTCCCCGACGCAGCGCAGCGAGTTCCCGCCGCGGCGGTAGCCGGAGTTGAGGAACCCTCGTACCGGTTCGTTGTCTCCGGCCTTGGGGCCGAACACGGTGTCGATCTCGTCGAAGAGCAGCGTCGGCGCTCCCGCGGTGGCCTCCACGAGGCGGAACAGGGCGTTGGCGGACGCGTTCACGGTGATGGCCGCGTTCGGGGTGAGCGTCTCCACGATCTCCAGCGCGCGGGACTTGCCCGACCCCGGTTCCGGGGACAGGAACGCCAGTCGGGCGGTGCCGTCGAACGCGTCGATCAGGTGCGCGTGTCCGTCCCACAGGGTCACCGCGACGTAGGCGGCCTCCGTGGGGAACACGTTGAACCGGCGGTGGAACCGCTCAACCTCATCGAGCAGTTCGGCCCCGTCGATCGTGGGCGGAGTGTCGGTCATGGGGTGGTTCTCCTGTCGCTGGTGGGGCGTTGCCATGTGACCGGTCCCGTGTGGTGACTCGGGAGGGTCGGTCTTCCCGGGTCAGACGGGGTCGGCGCGGTCGGCGGGTTCGGTGGCTCGTCGGCCGCCCCGGGTGGTGTCAGACCTTCAGGTCGGCGATCTCCTTGATGCGGTTGGGGAAGAGGGTGCGGCGGGAGACGGTGGCGAGGACGATGCGCCTGTCGGTGCGGTGTTCGGACGTGAGCAGGGTTCGTCCCCTGGTCAGCGCGTGGGTGTCGGTCGGCTCGCTGTAGTTCTTGCTGCCGCGCGTTTTGCCCGCGGCGTCCTTGAATTCGATGTGGAACTCGGCCATGGCGGAGCGACCCTCCTCGGGTTGCGTGTCGGTGGGGGTGGGTTACGGGGCTGTCGTCAGTCCGTTGCGGACGGCGCGGCGCGCGTAGGGCTCGGGCACACCGACCGCGACCGCGGCCGTGACGATGTCCTCGGCGAAGGTGTCGAGTCCGCACGGTCCGGGGCAGCGCGCGTGCTGCTTGGCGAGGAACCGGGCGACTCCGTACGCGCTGGATCCGGCGCCGGATTCGGCGTGGCTGCGGACGATGGCGAGTCCGCGTTCGAGGCCGGTGCGGACGTAGGTCTCGGTGTGGCGGCATCCGGTGGCGACCGCGCGCACCCATCCGGTCTGCGTCGGTGGGGCAGAAGAGTCCACCCCGCCCCGGGGCCGGGTGGTCTCTTGCCCTTCCCGGTCCAGCAGGCCCCGCACGGCTGCGGGCAGAGTGGCCACGTGGCCGACGCCGGACCCGAGCCAACGGGCGTAGGCCATGCGGGACTTGATGTCCACGCCGGGCCGGACGTGGTTCGCGGAGCGTGTGGCGCCCCGGTAGATCCAGTGCTCCCCGCGGGTGGTCTCCACCACCCTGGTCGCGGGCAGCGTCGCGCGGGCCCACTCGATCGCTTCCCGGTCGTCCAGGTCCACGACGGTGAGCCCGGCCCCGGCGGGGTGGTAGGCGACAGCGACGGCCTGTCGCCATGCCCGGGCCCAGGGCGGGGAGGCGATGATGGCCGTGTCGGTGGTCGCGGCGGCCCAGGCGTGGCACATCCGCTCGCACCGGCAGGGTCCGGCGGCGAGCATGTTCGGTCGGCCGCCGCAGGCCGAGCCCGCGCAGTCGAGGCAGTTCCCGAACGGGACCTTCCCGGCCCGCAGTGGGAGTACCGGCAGGCCGACTTCGGCGAGTTCGAGGGCGGTTTGCAGGAGACGGCTCATGCCGCCACCCCCGAGGTGACCGTGTCGTTGTCGTGGCAGCCCCAGGGTGAGCAGCCGCCCCGGTCCTCGGTGTCGAGCCCGTCCTCGAACAGGGCGTCGAACAGGTCGGTCTGGTGATGCTCGGACGGGCGGATCCGGTCGATCGGGGCCTGTGCGAGGGGCGTGCAGGAGATGTGCAGGTAGCGGCGGTGCCGCATGCCCGCGCCCTCCCGATACGCCTCGTCGAAGGCCACGGCATCGGCCCAGGATTCGGGGTCGGTGTCGCGCATGCGCCGCCACTCGGCCGCGCTGCGGTACGGGCAGCCGATGCAGGCGGACTTCTCCACCGCCGTCCACCCGTGGTGGTCCAGATAGGCCGAGCACTGGGTGCGGGACATGCCGACTTCGAGGAGGGGGTGGCGGGAGCGGCTGTAGCGGGTGTCGCCCCGTGGGCTGACGCGGGTGATCTCGTCGGTGGAGAACCCGATCCACTGTTCCGCCCACGCCTGTCGCGGGGGTGGCCCCACGCGGTGGACGGCGCCGGTTCCCTCGCATACCGAGCAGGCCCCGGCGGCAGTTTCGCCGCGTCGCGCCCGCCACGGCGCCACGCGTTCCCCGGCGCCGTCGCAGTACCGGCACCGCTTTTCCGTCACGCGTCCCCCGAGCAACGCCCTGACCTGCGCGAGGATCGGCTTCAGCTTGTACTGCTGTGTGCAGGCCCGCTTCTGCATGCCGCGTTCGCCGTCGGGGCCCAGGGTGTAGGCGGGGATGGAGCGCATCCGGTCCGGGTCGAGCACGTCGGAACGCACCCGTCCGCCCCGGACGCGGAGGATCGGGATGCCCGCCGATGCGGCCACCTCCCGTTCCAGGCGGTCCAGGTGGGTGTAGACCTTCGCGGGCTCCCATCCGGTGTCCGCGAACACGGCCACGTCGAGCTTGGGCAGTTCGCCGCGCGCGGACATCAGGAACAGAGCCGTGGACTGCACCCCGGCACCGAGGGACAACACCCGCAGCGCGGGACCGGTCGTCATCGACCCTCCCCGTCACCGGTGGCGTGGACGGGGGACGGCAGGACGGCCCTGCCGACGTCGCGGTGTTCAACCTCGATCCGCGCGCACCCGTCGCCGAGGATGTCGGCGACGAGGCGAGCGATGCCGACGCTGCGGTGCCTGCCGCCCACGCACCCGCAGGCGATCGTGATCGGGCCGGGGACGGCGTGGGCCAGGTCGTGCGCGGCGAGCGCGATCACGGCGGCGAGGTCGCGCACGCCGGGGGTGTCGAGGACGTGCGCGTACACGTCCGCGTCCAGACCGGTGCGCTGCCTCATCGTCGGGTCGTGGTGCGGGTTGCGGAAGCGGCGCCGCAGGTCGAGGGTGATCTCCGCTTCGGGGGCGGGGCCGTGTCCGTAGCCGAAGGACACGATGCGGATGATCCGCCCGTGATTGTTTGTCATGCTGGGGGTCCCTTCCGGGTCCTTGCAGGGTTCGGGTTGGGCCCGGGGCGACCGCCGGACTTGGCGGAAAGACGGTCGCCCCGGGGCGGATTCAGCGAGGCGGTTCGGAGGATCGGCACTCGGCCATGAGTTCGGCGAGCCGGTAGCGGTCGATCGCCACGGCGCCGAGGCGAATCGCCAGCGCCCGCTTCGAGGGGACGACGTCGTAGTGCCAGCGGTAGTTGGTCGCGTTCTGGAACCAGCTCCGCTTGAGACCCAACCGCTTCGCGAACCGGTGCAGCTCGTCTCGGGTGTCGGCGGTCAGGTGCGACCAGTGGGTGTACCGCAGGCCCTTGATCTTGGCCACGAGGGTGTAGTCGGTGATCTCATCCACGTAGACGGTCACATCGGCCATCCCTTCTCTGTTGATTACGTTGTGTAGTGGTGCATGGGTGTGGGTGTGCGCACGCGTGGGGGTGTGCGCACGGGTGAAAGTGCAGGTCGACGCGCGCGCGTGCGCGCGAGGGCCACACGGTGTGCGCACGGCTTCGCACGCGTGCGCACACCTCGCCGCACGGCTACGCGGCGTAGTCCTCGAAGGCGTCGTCGCGGGGGATGATGAGCCAGGATCCGAGTTGTCCGCCGGGGTTCTCGGCGACCTCTCGGCCGTCGTCCGCAAGCTCAGCCAACCGGCGGGAGACCCAGGTGCGGGAGCGTCCGACACGGGACTTCGGGAAGTCCTTCGGGGCGCACACCGCCCGGCCCTCGGTCCTGAACTCGTCCAGGATGGTCGCCATCTCGGCGAGCGCGTTTGCCGCGTCGCGCTTGGCCGTGAACTCCGGCTCGGAGACCTGTACCACCCGGGACGGCTCCTCCAGCTCGCCGTCCGGGTCCGCCTCAGCGTCCAGGTCGCTCTCGTGCGGCACCGCGTACGGCGGCCCGGCAGTCTCGAACTCGGCTTCATCGTCCACGGGTTCGGCCTCCACGATCTCGGCTTCGTCCAGGGGGGCGGGCACGCGCGGACGCTCGGTGAGAGCGGTACGCAGGGGCCCGGGTTCGGGCCGTTCGTCGGTCCCGGCGCGGCGTGCGGCGCGGGCCTTGTAGGCCGCGTAGCGCGGCCCGGCGGCCTTGGCCGTGGCCGCGTCCACGCCCTTGGGGCGTACCGCGTCGTACGCGGCGAGCAGGCGCCGGATCTGTTCGGCGCCCTCGGCGCCGCGCGGCAGACGGAACGCGCGGGCGGGGATGGGCCAGCGCCCGCGATCCACGCCAGGGGCTTGGAGGTAGAGCATCCCGGCGCGGTCGGCGGCCCACTGCTCGGGCGACGCCCCGGCGGCCTTGGCCGCGTCGTCCAGGGTGAAGGCATCGGTGTCGTCCTTGACGCCGAAGATCAGCGACGTCCCGAACTGTGCCCGCACCTCGGTGGAGATGCCGCTGTACGACGCGCGCTGGAGGGAGAACGACAGCACCGTCCCGGTGGATCGGGCCTGCTGGGCGACCTTGACGACGTTCGGGTGGTCGGCGACCGCCTCGTCGGCGGACTCCTCGAAGTGCACGAGCAGCAGAGGGATCCCGTGCTTGGTCCAGCACTCCGGCTCCCACTGCGCGTAGCCCAGGTGCCCGAGCAGATCCGCGCGCACCTTGACGACGACCGGAAGGACGTCGAGCATCGCCTCCACGCCCTGCGGAGTGGTCTCGCAGTAGTCGAGCGCGTTCCCGATGCCGTGCAGGCTCTGGGAGCCTTTGGAGGGATCGCCGTACCAGACCACGACGTCGGAACGGGTCATCGCCTCCACGAGCAGCACCCGCAGGCTGCCCGACTTGCCCGCCCCGGACATGCCGGTGCTGAGCATGTGGGACAGCGGGCGCGGCGCGTCCTCGTCCTCGGTACCCGGCAGCCACAACTCCAGCGGACGACCGTCCTGATACATCCCGAACCGCAGCGGGCGACCGATGGACTGCCCCGGCAGGGACGGCCCCGGATAGATGACGGACGTGCGCAGGTGGTCGACCGGGGTGACCGAGAGAGTGACCTTCGAGTGGTCGTCACGGTCCGGGGTGACCCGGATCGCGGCCGGTGAGGTGCCCAACGCGCCCGCCATGTACGGGATGCTCTTCTGCACGTCGTCCGGGACCATCTCCCCGCGGGGAAGCTGGAGTTCGGCGGTTACCTCGCCGCCCACCGCCCGCCCGTTCACGACCTGCGTACGAGCCAGCCCCACCAGGTCGAGCAGACCGTCTCCGGCACCCTCGGACGCGCTGTTGCGCAGGGCGTGCCGCAGGTTCCACCACAGGGCGAGGGCGCCGCCGCCGAGGGCCTGCAACAGGGCCACGTTCGGCGATGTCGGCCCGGCCACCGTGGCCGCCGTCAGGTAGGTGCTGGCCGCTCCGGCGGAGACGGTTGCCATCGTCCGCAGCCGCGGCGATCGCTTGGACGCCTCGGACCAGGCTGCGACCGTGATTCCCGCACCGGCCGCGCCGATGAGCGCGGTCGCGGCCGGGTTGGTGCCGATCGTGTCGTGCGCCAGCGCCGCCGGGATCGTGAGCCCGGCGGCGATCGCCCACGGGGGCAGCAGCGGCGCGGCACGGCTGGTGAGGTGCTTGGCAGCCTGGTCCACCGGGGTGGCTATCGGTGAACGGCCCTTGGACGGGCTGGACTTCCTTGCCACGGTCGCTCTCCTCTCAGGCTTCGAACTTGAACGTGGGCGCGGCCTTGGGCTTGACCCCGGCGGCCTGCAACTCGGGCGCGTAGTTCTTCTGGAACGAGGCGTACGCCTTGGCCATCGACCCGGCCGCGTAGCGCAGCGCCCCGGCGGCGATGGTCAGGTGACGCGAGACGTCCTTGGCGCGCCGGACCCCGGCGCGCCCGGCCATGCGGGCGTCCACCGGACGGATCTGCGACAGGACCGCCTGCAACTCCTCGGCTGCCATGGCGAGTTCGAGCGAGCCGTCCCGGCAGAACAAGCGGCCCGCGTTGCAGTAGTCGCGGATGCTCTTGTTCGTCATGAACTCCGGGTCGCCCAGGATCTCCTGAGCCGACCCCTTACGCCGCTGCTGGGCCATCGGGCCCTCCCTCGTGAATGCAGTGTGGATGGGGGTTCGAGCAGTGGTTCGAGCAGGGCTGACCCCGCTTCCCCCACACCCGGCCGCGACCTGCGGCCCGGGTGCGAGAGAAACCGGTCAGAACAGCGCTTCGGTCTTGGTAGGGGCCGCGCGGCGGACACTTGCGGCTTTCCTCGCTGCGTTCTTCGCCGGGAGGTGGCATCGCTCGCACCAGGTGGTCAGCTCGGCAGGGCCGAGTCCGACCGCGATCGCGAGCGACACCGTGAGGTCGCGCGGCGCCACGATCAGAGCGTCGTGCCTGTCGCACCGGCCGCCGCTCTCCTTGTGGCGCTTGCCGCACTCCCCGGCGCACCCGCAGGTGCCGTCCTCACGTCGCAGGACCGCGTCCCACAGCCGGGCGCCGACGATCGGGGGCCTCACAGCGCGCCGCCTGACGTCCACTCCGGCTCGTCCGCCGGAGGCACCAGGCTCAACCGGGCCGCGTCCGTCGAGCCCGGGGAGCGCGTTCCCCGGAGCGCACGGGCCGTGTCCAGGATGGCCTTCGCCTTCGGGTAACCGACGCCGATCTCGCTCATCACGCGCCGGTAGGAGACACGCTCACCGGACTCGTCCAGCAACGCGAACACCGCGCGCATGTCCGCTTCCGAGACCGTGTCCGGCAGCGTCTCCGCCACGACCGGGGCGGGCCCCGGATCGGGTGCCCACGCCGGGATCCCGGCAACAGCGGGAGGATCAGGCGGGAACGCCTCGGAAACGGCCGTATCCGCCGTGTCCCGCGCGGGTTCGGGGTGCTCCCGCCGCAGGTCGACGGCCTCTTCCTCCAACAGCCGGATCAGGTCGGCGATCCGGTGGCGGTACACCGTCACCGCCTCGGCCAGCAGGATCAGCAACACCGGAGGAACGGAGTGCAGAACGATCCCGGCCGCGTCCGGATCCCGAGGAACACCGAACGACCCGTCCGGCCAGACCGACCCCCACACGTTCATCGCCCACGTCGCCAACCCCGCGAACAGACGCAGCGCGGTGGCGCTCCCGCCCGGCCGATCCCCGAGGAACCCGTCCGCCACGAGCACCGCTCCCAGGGACAGGGACACCATCGGGTCCAGCAACCACGCGATGTACCACGCGGTCCCGTGCTCGATCGCGAACAGCGTCACGTTCACACACGTGAACACCAACGCCAACCCGCCCACGACCAACAGCGCCACCGTCAACGCGCGATCGGTCCGGCGCAAAGTCACGATGCGCGGATCCGTCATCGCGACTCCTCGGCGGGCTCCGGCACGGGCATCAGCGTCCACACCCGGAACCGGACCCCGGCGAACGTGAACGCGACGTCCAACCCGTAGTGGTCCGCAGTCACGGGGAACTCCCGCAGGTCCCCGCCGAGCGTCTCGGCGATGTACTCCAGCGACAGACGGTTCGTCTCGCTGTCGAGTTCGACGTAAAGGTGTCCGTTCACCTCCACGAACTGCACGTAGCCAGGGCCCGTCTTGCTTTGGATCTCCCACGCGCCCACCGGCGGCAGCACCGGCCCCGTGGTCTCCAACTCGAGCAACGCCCGCGCCGCTTCGGCGCACCATCCACGCCTCACGCCGCCCACGCCCCCTCGTACACCTCGCTGTCGGCGGGCGACGCCGGGACGGACGGGGCGGACGCGATCGCCAGCATCTCGGCGCACACCGCCGTCCCCGCGTCCACCGCCCACAACCCGGCCAACATCCGCTCCACCTGCCGGGCCAGTTCACGATCCGTCGCCCACAGGTCCGAGAGGATGTCCCGCGCCGCGCCCAGCCGCGCCGCCTCCTCCTCCGGCGTCTCGCCGGGCTCCCCGTCAAACAGAGCCCAGTCGATGCCCAGCGCCAACTCGGCGAACTCGGCGATCGTGGCCGCATAGCGGCCAGCGACAATGCTTCTCACGGTCGTACTCCCTGTGTCGGAGTCGCGACCCACGGGGCGACCGCTTCCCGCCAAGGATCAGCGGTCGCCCCGGCACACATCGGTGTGCCCCGTCTTCAGAGACGAGTGGCCGTGACCCCCGGCGCACGTGGTGATGCCGCGCGCCGAGGACCAAAAACACTCGTTTCGGCCTCTTTCGTCACACTGTTGAGTTCTCAAGGAACAAGCCGTCCCGGCGCTTACGGGCCTGCGGCTGAGCCGCCGTCCCGGGCAGGTCGCATGGTGCTTTTGGCCGCTTCAGCGAGTGAAGCAGCACTGCGAACGTACTCGCAGAAAAACTGTGAGTCAAGAGAAACTGTTAGTCGCAGGAAAACATCGACCATGTGAGACTGGCTGTTGCCCTGTGAAAGGAGCGAGACGTGGCCTTCGGCCTGAACGTGCGCTTCACTGCCCGCGACGAAGCGGCAGTGCAAGCCTTTGACGCCCTTGTGGCAGAGACCTTGATCGACATTCGGAAGCTGGAACCCGGAACGCTCATCTACGTGAGCCACGCAGTCGACGGGGAGCCGCTTCAGCGGATCTTCTATGAGCTGTACGTGGACCGAGCCGCCTTTGACCAGCACGAGCGGCAGCCGCACGTACAGCGCTTCCTCGCAGCTCGCGAGCAGTACATCGAGTCCGTTGAGGTCGATTTCCTGGAGTCCGTGACCGGTAAGGGCATCCCCAACGAGGTGGCGCGTGGCGTCTGACGAGGAACGCAGGGCGTTCGGCTCCCGTGTAGCCGCGCTTCGGAAGCAACGCGGCATCAAGCAGACGGAGTTGGCCACAGCAGTGGGCCGTACTCCGAGTTGGGTTTCCCAAGTGGAACGGGGCGTGCAACCGGTCTCGCGACTCGACGTTCTGCAACTACTGGCCGACGCGCTTGGAGTCTCGGTCCAAGCCTTGAACCCCGATGCCCCTGTGGCTTCAGTGCCACCGGCCGTCGCGCCGGAAGGGCCCAATGATCTCGACTCGGCGCGACTGACGATCTCCGGCCATCCGGCTCTCGTCGCGCTGCTGGCGCGCCGGGCAACACTGGAACGCGCTCCACTGGCGGAACTCAGCAATCAGGTAGACGAACTCTGGACCCTCACCCACGAGGCGAAGTTCGCCGAACTCAGTGCGCTGGTGGGTCCCCTGCTCGATCGCCTGGAAGCGTCCGCGAGGGTCGCGCCCGAAGATGAACAGCCGACCCTGTACGCCCTGCTCGCACGCGTCTATCAAGCTCTGGCTGCCGCCTTCGTGCGTCAAGACGAGGCTGATGCGGCATGGATTGCAGCAGACCGCGCCATCCGGGCCGCTGAACAAGCCGGGGCGGTGCTGCCCGTGTTCGCCGGGATCTACCGCCTTGCGCAAGCCTTTGTCAGACTCAAGCGGCTGGACCAAGCCGAGCACGCGGCGGCGACAGCTGTACGCGCGCTGGAGACACACGGCGATGCCGAGTTGGCTTCGCCCGAAGGACTCTCCGTACTCGGATCACTCCACTTGATCTTGGCCTTGGTGAGCGCTCGGTCGGGAGATCGTGACCAGGCCCGCATCGAGATTGAAGCGGCACGCTCGGTTGCTGAACGACTCGGCACTGACCGGAATGACTTCAACCTCGAATTCGGCCCGACCAACGTCGAGATCCAAGCGGTTTCCACGGCAGTTGACCTTGGCGACGCTGGCGAAGCTCTCGCCATCGGCGAACGCATTGCCGCCGATCGGCTGTCTCCGGAACGACGCTCGCGCCTTCTGATGGATCTCGGACGCGCCCATGCTCAACGTCGCCACGTCGGCGAAGCTGTGGCATGCCTGCTTCAGGCAGAGGAGCTTGCTCCCGAAACGGTGCGCAGCCACACCGCATCTCGAAGCACGATCCGCGAACTCACTTTGATCGCTGGCCGCTCAGCTCCCGCTGAGTTGCTGGCCTTGGCTGAGCGTTCCGCAGCTATGGACTAGGTAGGGCCGGGGGAGCCACAAGGGGAGCCATCCGGGGCGAACGGCTGGGGACTCTCGCGGACGTCGGCGGACTGACCAAGGCGAGCCGCCAAGGCCACTGAGCAGTCCACGACTGGTAGTCGAGCCACGGAACACCGTTCACACCGAAGAGGTCACTGGTTCGATCCCAGTATCGCCCACACAGGTCAGAGCCCCGGATCATGAAAATGATCCGGGGCTCTGCCGCGCTCACACACCACATCCGCTTCGGAACCGAATTTGCGGGCCCAACCGACGGCGCCTGGCGGTGACGGCTTTCGGATCACTCGTCGCTGTCGAGGCCGACCAGGTCATAGCGGTACTGGGTCGGTTTGGCTCGGTCGAGATCGATGATCCAGGGGTCCCAGCGGAGTTCCGTGCCGCCATCGGCGGTGACAGCGTCGTCGGAGTGGTGCAACACGATTCCGTGAACGATGTACAGGGCGGAGTTCGTGCAGGAGTGGGCGTGCTTGACTTCGTTGGCCGTCAGGTGGATCCCCTGCGGGGTGCCGGTCATCCCCTTGACCTCGACGTGCCTTTCGGCGCCGTCCTTGCGGCACGTGAGGTCCCAACTGCTGGTGTTCGCAACCACGTCCACCGTCCAGCCTTCCGCAAGGTAGCGATCCTCGGCCAGCCGCATGGCTCGCATCTCGACAGCGCGATTCGCGGCACTGTCGGCCGAACGACCCTGGCCTCGAGACGACCCACCATCGCCTTGTGACTCGGGCTCCCCCGATCGAAAGGGTGAGGGCGAAGGAGCATGACCGACACCGACACCGGTTCCGTCGATTCCGGTCTCGGCGCCGCTTGCCGTCTCGACGGATTCCGGGTGATTGAGAACCTGTTCCAGGCGCTCGGCGCTCTCGACCGCGGGGACATTCACCGTGAGACGAAGCCGCCGGCGTTCATTCGATCCCTTCGAACCCGGCTTCGCCCCGATCTCCTTCTGTGGACGCGTCAGTGCCAGGCGCAGCCCCTTGAAGTCGTTGACGGTGTACAAGTCCACGATGCCCCAGTTCGGCGAGAGCACGCGCCGTTGCTCCAGGGAGAGCTTCTTGCGTGCGGTATCTCGGCTGTCGACCGCGGCATCGAGGAGATGGCCGTGCAGGGAGCCGAGTCGGCGAAGCAGTAGCTCAAGTGCCTGCGTGTAATCGCGGTTTCGTGCCACGCCTGTGCCCCCGCCTGCCGAAGCGAGTACCACGTCGTAGTGGTGAGGATCGGTTCGTTCAGGTGTGTTCTCCACAGTGAAGGCGGCAACAAGGGGGTCGCCGAAGTCGTCGAGCAGCGCCATGAGGGTCTCCTTCGCGGCTGCCAGGCGATACGTGTCACGGGCATTCCACACCGCGGCTCCGACACGTAACGCTTCAGGACCCCTTGAGGTGAGCGGGCGTCGGGCGGTGGGCGGGATGGGGGTTCAGGAGTTTTAGGTGGGGGGTGGATTGTCGGGGTGGTGCGTTCAGGGGTTGAAGTATTGACAGGGATGCTTGGGGAGGACAGGCTCCTGTGCATGTCGTGAGAGCGCTCTCACCGTTCAGGTTTCGGCGCTCCGATACTGCGTGACTTGTGCTGCCCGTGATTCGTTCCGCCGCACCGCCGCACCGCCGCACCGCCGCACCGCCGCACCGCCGCACCGCCGCACCGCCGCACCGCCGCACCGCCGCACCGCCGCACCGCCGCACCGCCGCCG
>NZ_JBVHLU010000068.1:0-23144 GCF_055558835.1 Embleya sp. NPDC025285 | reverse complement strand
CACCGCCATGGGTTGTGCTCCTTCGCCATCGCGTTCGGGGCGGTGGGGGTGGAGATCTTGCTTTTTGGATGCACGTCTTCAGGAGGTCGTTCATGCGTACGCGTCACGTTCGTGGTCGGGTCAGGGCGGTGGCGGCGCTGTGTGCCGTGTTGTTGGTCGGGGGTGGGCTCGCCGGGTGTGGGGATGGTGGGGGGTCCGGCTCGGGGGATGGCAAAGTCACGTTGAATGTCGGGCTGTTCGGGACGTTCGGCTTCGAGGAGGCCGGGCTGTATGCCGAGTATCAGCAGACGCATCCGGGCATCAAGATCGTTCAGCACGACACCGAGAAGGAGGAGGACTACTGGCGTACCGTGCAGACTCGGCTTGCCGGTGGGGGTGGGATCGACGACATTCAGGGCATCGAGGTCGGGCGGATCGCCGACGTCGTGAAGAACCAGGCCGACAAGTGGGTGGATCTGAACTCGCTGGGCCTGTCCGCCGGCAACGCCCAGTACCTGCCGTGGAAGAGCAAGGCGGCGACCACCGCCGACGGGAAGGTGTTGGGGGCCGGGACCGATACCGGTCCGATGGCGATCTGCTACCGCAGCGACCTGTTCAAGGCGGCCGGACTGCCCACCGATCGGGACGAGTTGGCACGGCGCTGGTCCACGTGGGAGGGATACGTCGAACTGGGGCGGCAGTTCCAGGCGAACGCCCCGAAGAAGACGCATTACCTGGACAGTGTGACCGGGTTGTACAACGCGATCATCGGGCAGCAGCAGGAGTCCTACTACGATCAGGCCGGCAAGCCGATCTACGACACCAACCCGACCGTGAAGCATGCGTGGGACCTGGCCACCCAGGCTGCCGACGGCAAACTGTCCGCCACGTTGCAGCAGTTCCAGAGTGACTGGAACCAGGCGTTCGCGGCCGACGGCTTCGCGTCGCTCTCCTGCCCGGCATGGATGATCGGGTACATCAAGACTCAGGCCGGTGACGCGGGCAAGGGCAAGTGGGATGTTGCTCCCGGCCCCGGTGGCACCGGCAACTGGGGTGGCTCGTACCTCGCCATTCCCAAGGGCGGCAAGCACCACAAGGAAGCCGCGGAACTGGTCGCCTGGCTCACCGCGCCCGAGCAGCAGACCAAGATGTTCCAGAAGCAGGGGAACTTCCCGTCCAAGACCGGCGCGATCGAGAGCGTCAAGGCGACCACGGATCCCTACTTCAACAATGCGCCGATCGGCGCGATCTTCAGCACGGCCGCGGAGCGGATGCCCGTGCAGGTCACCGGAGTTCGGCACAACGACATCAAGGAGAACATCACCACCGCGCTGACTTCCGTGGAGGCACAGGGAGTCAAGCCGGACGATGCGTGGAAGCAGGCGCGCGACGCGGTCAAGAACGCCCTCGCAAGCTGACGGCGACCACCCGCGACGAAGCCGACAGCCGGCTACGGACTCCGGCGCCGTGCCGGGCACGCCCTCCGGCGCCGCGCCGGCCACGGTCCGCGGCGCCCGCTCGGGGCGCCGAACCACGCACCAGGCCCGGGACCGCACCACGGCCCGCACCACGGCCCGCACCACGGCTCATGCCACGGCCCGCACCACGGCCCGCACCAAGGTCCGTGCCGGCAGCAGGGCAGCCGGCGTCCGTGACGCCGTATCGGACCCGCCCCTCCGGGCCGCCCCTTTCGGTGGCCCGACCGTCCCTCCTCGGTCGGGTCACCCCCACGCCCGCCCACCCACCTCACCCGGCCCGGAGTGATCCCGATGGCGGCACCACCCCCCGCTCGTGAAGCCCGATCCCGACTTCGATCCGGGGCCCGATCCCGACCCGAGCCCCCATCCGACCCCCGGCCCGACTCCCTTCCCCAAACGCCCACTTCCCTCCTGACTCCCCGTCAAATGTGGCGACGACGCGCCAACACCGCGTCGCCCTACGCCTTCGTCGCGCCCTTCTTCGTCCTGTTCATCGCCTTCGGGCTGTTCCCGCTCCTCTACACGGGCTATATCTCGCTGCACCGCGTTCGCCTGCAGAACCCGGACGAGATGACCTGGCTCGGCCTGGAGAACTACACCAACCTCTGGCACGACCGGTTCTTCTGGAAGGCGCTGCGCAATACCTTCACCATCGGCGTGATCTCGACCGTGCCGCAGCTGTGCATGGCGCTCGGCCTGGCGCATCTGCTCAATCGGCGGCTGCGCGGGCGGACCTTCTTCCGGGTCGCGATTTTGATGCCCTACGCGACGTCCGTAGCCGCCGCGACGCTGGTGTTCGGTGGCCTGTTCGGGCGTGACTACGGCATGGTCAACTGGTTCCTCGGCCTGTTCGGCGTCGACAACGTCGACTGGTACAACGGCACTTGGACCTCACAGATCGCCATCTCCACCATCGTCACCTGGCGTTGGGTCGGCTACAACACGCTGATCTATCTCGCCGCGATGCAGGCCATTCCGCACGATCGTTACGAGGCGGCCGCGCTGGACGGGGCGAAGTCCTGGCACCAGTTCCGGCACGTGACCATTCCCGGACTGCGGCCGACGATCGTGTTCACCGTCGTGGTCTCGACGATCGGCGCGATGCAGATCTTCGCCGAGCCGTTGCTGCTTCAGGGTGGACCGATCGGTGTACGCGGTGGGGCCTCCCACCAGTACCAGACCATCGGGCTCTACATGTACGAGACCGGGTGGAGCAACTACGCGCTCGGCAAGGCATCCGCGATCGCGTGGACGACGTTCCTGATCATTCTTCTGGTCATCGGGGTCAACGCGCTCGTCTCCAGGAGTCGTTCGCGCCGCGAGACCCGGGAGGGCCGCTGACATGGCAGGTACGACAGGTACACCCGTTGCCCCCTCGCACCCCACCGGCCGGGAATCCGACGGTCCATCGACGCCGGCACCGCGGACGGGGTGGGGCCGTACTCGCCGATCCAAGCACTCCCGTCAGCTCCACGGCGGTCCCCTCGTGTACGTGATCCTGGGCTTCGCGACCCTGCTTTCGGTGTTCCCCTTCTACTGGTCGATCGTCGCCGCCACTCGCAGTAATGCCGACATCAACCACGTACCGCCGCCCCTCACGCCGGGTGGCAACCTGCTCTCCAACTTCGACAAGGCGCTCGACGAGGCCGACATCGTCCAGGCGTTGATCAATTCGACGATCGTGTCGGCCACCGTCGCCGCCGGCACCGTGCTGTGTTCGACGCTGGCCGGATTCGCCTTCGCCAAGCTGCGGTTCCGGGGGCGCGGCATCCTGCTCGGGATCACGGTCGCGACGATGATGATCCCGCCGCAACTCGGGCTGATTCCGCTGTTCATGATCATGGCGAAGTTGCAGTGGGTGAACCAGTTGCAAGCCGTCATTCTGCCCACGTTGGTTACCGCGTTCGGCGTGTTCTTCATGCGGCAGTACCTGCTGGAGGCGCTGCCCGACGAACTGATCGAGGCCGGCCGGGTGGACGGCGCGTCCTACGCGCGAATCTTCTGGTCGATCGTCGTGCCGATCGCCCGCCCGGCGATGGCGGTGCTCGGCCTGCTCACCTTCATGACCACGTGGAACGACTTCTTCTGGCCGATCATCGCGTTGTCGTCGAGCAATCCGACCGTGCAGGTCGCGATCAACTCGCTCGGCGGGGGTTACGTGCACGACCAGTCGATCATCCTCGCCGGAACGTTGCTGGGAACGCTGCCCGTCCTGGTGGTCTTCGGCCTGCTCGGCCGGCAGATCGTCGGCGGCATCATGCAGGGCGCGGTCAAGGGCTGACCACAGCCGACGCCATCGAGGCCCCGGGCCGACGAGGCCATCGAGCCGACGAAGCCATCGAGGAAAGGAATTCCCATCATGACCGACCACGCCCTGACCGCCCGACCGGCGCTGTCGACCCGCCTTGACGGCGGCTTTCCACCCGGATTCGTCTGGGGTGCCGCCACCGCCGCCTATCAGATCGAGGGGGCCGCGGCCGAGGACGGTCGAGCACCGTCGATCTGGGACACCTTCAGCCGGATCCCCGGCCGGGTACACGCCGGCGACACCGGCGACGTGGCCACCGATCACTATCACCGCTATCGCGAGGACGTCGCCCTGATGGCCGAACTCGGCCTGGGCGCCTACCGGTTCTCCATCGCCTGGGCTCGGGTTCTGCCCACCGGGAGCGGCCCGGCCAACGCGGCCGGGCTGGACTTCTACGACCGGCTCGTGGACGAACTCCTCGCGCACGGCGTGGATCCGTACGCGACGCTCTATCACTGGGACCTGCCCCAGGCGCTCCAGGACACGGGCGGGTGGGGCGCGCGTGACACCTCGGCCCGATTCGCCGAGTACGCGCGGGTGGTGGCGGCGCGGCTCGGTGACCGAGTGCGGGACTGGACCACGCTCAACGAGCCCTGGTGCTCCGCGTTCCTGGGATACGGATCGGGCGTACACGCGCCGGGGTCGACCGACCAGGAGTTGTCCCTGCGCGCGAACCATCACCTGTTGCTCGCGCACGGGCTCGGCGTCGGGGCGCTGCGGGCCGAACTGCCGACCGGGCATCGGATCGGGATCACCCTCAACCCGGCGGCGGTACGGCCTCTTTCGGACCGGCCGGCGGACTTGGACGCCGTGCGCCGGGTGGACGGCCTGGCCAACCGGATCCAGGTCGGCCCGCTGCTGCGCGGCGAGTATCCGACGGACGTGCTTCGGGACACCGCCTCGGTGACCGACTGGGCGTTCGTCCGGGACGGCGACCTCGCCGAGATCGCCCGGCCGATCGACATGCTCGGGGTGAACTACTACACGCCGCTGCTGGTGGGCGGAGCCGAGGACGGTGCCACCGAGGCCGGCCGAGCCGCCGCGCCTCGCGACGACGGCCACGGCGCGAGCGCGTACTCACCGTGGCCCGCGTGCGCGGACGTGCGGTTCGCGCAGGCGCCGGGCGAACGCACCGCGATGGGCTGGGGGATCGACCCGAGCGGGCTGTACGACGTGCTGACCCGGTTGCGGGCCGAGGCGCCGGGGCTGCCGCTGATGGTGACCGAGAACGGAGCGGCGTACGAGGACCGGGTGGACGCGACGGGCGCGATCGAGGACGTCGAACGCACGGCCTACATCGCGGCGCACGTCGCGGAGGTGGGCCGGGCGATCGACGACGGGGTGGATGTTCGGGGCTATTTCGTGTGGTCCCTGTTGGACAATTTCGAGTGGGCGTACGGATACGCGAAGCGCTTCGGCATCGTGCACGTGGACTTCGCGACCGGTCGGCGTACACCCAAGCGCAGCGCACGCTGGTACGCGGCGGTGATCGCCGACAATCGGGTGCTCGGGGCCGATCCGGCCTCGGACGGAATGGGGAGCATTGACCAGGACTGACGGTCGGAGCAAGGCCGCCTCGGCGGCCGAGCCGCCGACCCTGGAGACGGTGGCGGCGGTGGCCGGGGTGTCCCGCGCCACCGTCTCGCGGGTGATCAACAGCTCGCCCAAGGTCAGCCCGCGGGTGCGCGAGGTGGTCGAGGCGGCGATCGCGCGGACCGGATACGTGCCCAACCGGGCGGCTCGCACGCTGGTCACTCGGCGCACCGACTCGGTGGCGCTGGTCGTCCAGGAGCCGGAGACGCGGTTGTTCGGCGATCCGTACCTGTCGGCGATCGTGCGTTCGGTGGGTGCGGAACTGGCGGATACGGACCATCAGTTGGTGCTCATGATGGTGCGCACCATCGAGCAGCAGGATCGGCTGGAGCGGTACCTGCGTGGCGGGCACGTGGACGGGGCGCTGCTGGTGTCGTTGCACGGCGACGACTCGCTGGCGGGGCGGCTGCACGGTGCCGGGATGCCGGTGGTGGTGGGTGGGCGGCCGTTGGGTTCGGACGCCGACTTCGTCTACGTCGACGCGGACAATGTGGGCGGTGCGCGTGCGGCGATCGAGCATTTGAGCGTGCGTGGGCGGCGGCGGATCGCGACCATTGCCGGACCACAGGACATGTGTGCGGGGGTGGACCGGCTGCGCGGCTACCTGGACGCGGTACCGGGGCGCCCGCTCGTGGCGCATGGCGACTTCAGTCGGGCGGGCGGGGCGGCGGCGATGCGCACGCTGTTGGCCGAGGATCCGGACCTGGACGCGGTGTTCGCGGCGTCGGATCTGATGGCGGTCGGGGCGATGGCGGTGTTGGGGGAGGCGGGTCGGCGAATTCCGGAGGACGTGGCGGTCGTCGGATTCGATGACGCGGACGTTGCGGGGTGGGCGGAGCCTTCGCTGACCACGGTGCGGCAACACGTGGCGAAGCAAGGGCGGTTGATGACGCGGCTGTTGCTGGATCGGATCGGGGGTGGGGTGGGCGCGGCGTCTGTGGTGTTGCCGACGACGTTGGTTGAGCGGTGCTCCTCGTGAAGCGTCGCGGGTGGGGTGGCCTCAAGCGCCGGCCGGGCTGGTTGGATTCTTGGCTGGGCTTGGGTGTTGGTGGGCTTGGGGTGGCCTCAAGCGCCGGCCGGGCTGATCTGGCCTCAAGTGCCGGCCGGGCTGGTTTGGCCTCAAGCGCCGGCCGGGCTGATCTGGCCTCAAGCGCCGGCCGGGCTGGGTTGGCCTCGAGTGCCGGCCGGGCTGATTTTGGCGTTGTGGGCAGGCCGGGCCGAGTTGGGGGTTGGCTGGGGTGTGGGCCGAATGTGTGGTGTCGATGTCGGGAAGTCGACACGGTGATGGGTGAGATTTTCGGGTGGATGGGCTCTGAGATGGGTGTTTTTTCAGGTCTTATCACGTCACGTGACCGGTGGTGACCAGGACCCGATGTTCCGCCGGATGGGGGATCGCGCGATGATCTCCCGGTGACCGATACCTGTCTACCGATCCGCTGCGCGTGCACGGGGGTACACCAGTGACCGGCGCCGGGACCGGACTGCTGTTCTCTCCCTGGCTTTGGCTGGCGATGCCGCTGATCGTTTCCATCGACGCCGTGCTTCCGATCGTGCCCGGTGACGAACTCGTGATGGCCGCCGCGGCGGTCGCGGACGGTGACCTCCGGTACATCGTCCTGGTACTGCTGACCGCCGGGGTCGGCGCGTTCATCGGGGATCAATGCGCCTACGCGGTGGGCCGCGCACGGCTGCGTCGCGGGGGCGACGCCGTGCTGGGGCCGCGCCGGCAGAAGGCGATGGATCTGGCCCGCAGCGCGCTGGCCAAGGGCGGGATGTCCGCGCTGATCGCGGCCCGCTTCCTGCCCGGCGGGCGGACCGCGGTGAACATGCTCGCCGGCCGACTGGGCTACCCGCGCCCGCAGTTCCGCGCGGCGACTCTGGTCGGGGCGACCATCTCGGTGTCGTACGCGATGACCGTCGGCACGCTGGCCGGCCGCATCGTCCAGGACAGCCCGCTGTTCGTGGCCCTCGGCGGGATGGCGTTGGGCGCCTCCGTACCGGTGATCGTGGGCGTGCCGGCACGTGTCGTGCGTGAGCTCCGCCGCCGGCGGCACGCCGGCGAGACGACCGCCGCCACCGTCGAGGTCTGAGAAGCCGGCGGGACGAGCGACAGCGGGGCGCGGGATCACCATCGATCCCGCGCCCCACTCGTCTCGGGGCCGGTTCGCTCCACCGCGACCGTCCCGCCCCGACCGTCCCGGCTCGAACTACCCCGCCCCGCGCTCCGTGAGCATCGAGCGCATCAGGTCGATCTCCGAGCTCTGGCCCATCACCATCGTGTTCGCCAGATCCCGGACCTGCTGCACCTGCGCGCGGGTCTGACCCTCGCGGGCCATCGCCACTCCCGCCTCGTGGTGCGCGATCATCAGCTGGAGGAACATCACCTCGGCGTCCTTGCCGTGCAACGTCGCCAGCCGGTCCAACTGCGCCTGCGTGGCCATGCCCGGCATCAACTGGGTGTCCGCGCCGGCCGCCGGCGTACCGTGCCCCGAGTGGTTCGGCATCGAGCCCGGCGTCATCCATTGCATGACCGGCCGGGTCGAACCGAGCGTCAGGCCCCACATCTGGAGCCAGGACGCCATCCGGCCGATCTGCTCCTGCTGGGTCAGCGCGATGTCGTACGCGAGCTTTCGCGTCGCGTCGTCCTGCGTCAGGTCGCGGATCATCATCGCCATCTGCACGGCCTGCGCGTGGTGCGTGCGCATGTCACGCGCGAACCCGGCGTCGACGGAGTCGTCGGCGGGCGGGTTCGGCACGGCGGCCGGCGCCGGACCGAGGGACCGGGTGGGCGTGGTCGCCGTGGCAGGCTTGTTCGAGTCGTCCGACGAACACGCGGCCAGCGCCGGCACCGCGAGCAGACCGGTCGCGACGATCATCGCGACCCGTGCTCGGGGCCTCACGAGGTCGGCTTCCCGACCCCACCCGTGCACGGCGAGCCGGGCTCCGGGGTCTGCTTGCCTTCCTTGTACGCCTTGATGAACTGGTCCAGACGCGGGTCGCTCGCGTTGTCCAGCTTGAGCTGCAGACCCCACGCCGAGGCGACGACCGGCTTGTCCAGGCCCTCGTACGGGCTCAGCATCATGTACGTCTTGCCCTTGACCTTGGACTTCAGGATCTCGAGCTGGTCCGCGGGCAGGTTGGACTGGTAGGTGAGCCACACGGTGCCGTGCTCGAGCGAGTGCACGCCGTTGCGGTTCGGTATCGGCGAGTCGTAGATCCCGCAGTTCTGCCAGACCGGGTCGTGTTCGCCGCCGACCGGCGGGATCTGCTTGTAGGTGACGTCCTTGGGCTTGGCGATGTGCCCCTGCGACGCCGTGTACGCGCTGACCCCGACGATGTCGCTCTTGACGCTGGGGTCCGGCTTGACGTCGGCGATGACGTTCGAAGCGCTCGACTTGTCGCCGTCGTCGTCGCTGGAGGACATGACCACGGCGGTCAGCCCCGCCACCAGGGCGATGACCGCGAGGCCCGACGCGGTGAAGATGATCGCCGAGCGGCGCTTGGCGGCCTTGCGCTCCTGCTCGCGCTGAGCGGCCACCCGCTCACGGGTCGCCGCCATCCGGGCGGACCGCTGCGCCTTGCTCTGCTTCTTCGAGGTGTTGGGGGACTGTTGCCCCATGGCTCCGCCTTATTCCGATTCCGGATTCGTTTGTGGACCGTGCGAGGGTGTGCCGCGCGGATCACGTACGACTGACGCAGAGCACCGTCAGATCGGGGGCGTCCTTGGCGGGCGTCGGCGCGAGCGCGATACCGAGGGCGTCCGGTTCGGCCAACCACGGCGGGAGCATCGAACTGGGCGCGGGCGCGACCACCGGCGGCAGCGGCGGAACGGTGGCGGGTACGCACGCGTGCGTGCGGTCGCCGCATTGCCCCGAGCCGTCGCCCTTGTCGTCCGGACCGCCACTGTCCCGGTCCTGGTGCGCGGTGTGGTGGAACGGGCACACCGTCGGGATCGTGGCGGTCGAGGGCACCGACTCGGCGTGGATCGGGAACGCGCTGCCGAGCAGCGCGGCGCACGCCAGAGCAGCCCCGGCCAACAGCCGGATCACCGGCCGCAGCGGGACTGCCAGCGAGGCCATCCGTTGCGTCACGGGCCCTATTGTCACCTGAAGGAGTGACCCTGTGGGAAGTCGGGGCGCGATCTTTCGTCGTCGTGACTGGGCCGTGACTGTGCAGGTGTCTCCACCGGCGGCCGTACCGACGCGCGCCGAGCCCGGGCCGGGTCCCGCCCGGGGGCGGGAAACCGAGGCAAGGTTCCCGCTCCCGGCTCGATAGCATCGGTGTGCGAGCGATGCCGGCTCGCCTTGCAGCACACGCCAACCACACGTCAGGAGACGAACGGTGTCCGAAGCCCGAGTGACCATCAGCCGCGACCCGGACCGGGACGAGCGGGTGGTGACCACGGGCACTACGGCTGCCGACCTCTTCGAAGGCGACCGCTCGGTGGTCGCCGCGCGCGTGGCCGGCCGGCTCGTGGACCTGGCGTACGTCGTGGTCGACGGCGACGAGATCGAACCGGTCGAGATCGGCTCCGAGGACGGTCTGAACATCCTGCGCCACTCGGCCGCGCACGTGATGGCCCAGGCGGTCCAGGAACTGTTCCCCGAAGCCAAGCTCGGCATCGGTCCGCCGATCAAGGACGGCTTCTACTACGACTTCGACGTCGAGACGCCGTTCCACCCGGACGATCTCAAGCGCATCGAGAAGAAGATGCAGGAGATCATCAAGCAGGGGCAGCGCTTCGCCCGCCGGGTCACCACCGACGAGGACGCGCGCGCCGAACTGGCCGACGAGCCGTACAAGCTGGAGCTGATCGGGCTCAAGGGCTCCGCCGCCGAGGCCGCCGAAGGTGCCTCCGCCGAGGTCGGCGCCGGCGAGCTGACCATCTACGACAACCTGAACGCGAAGACCGGCGAGCTGTGCTGGAAGGACCTCTGCCGAGGCCCGCACCTGCCCACCACCCGAAACATCCCCGCGTTCAAGCTGATGCGCTCGGCCGCCGCCTACTGGCGCGGCAGCGAGAAGAACAAGCAGCTCCAGCGCATCTACGGCACCGCGTGGCCGAGCAAGGACGAGCTCAAGGCCTACACGACCTTCCTCGAGGAGGCCGAGAAGCGCGACCACCGCAAGCTCGGCGCCGAGCTGGACCTGTTCTCCATCCCCGAGGAGATCGGCTCGGGCCTGGCCGTCTTCCACCCCAAGGGCGGCATCATCCGCCGCACCATGGAGGACTACTCGCGGCGGCGGCACGAGGAGGCGGGCTACGAGTTCGTCTACACGCCGCACGCGACCAAGGGGAAGCTCTTCGAGCTGTCCGGCCACCTGGACTGGTACGCCGACGGCATGTACCCGCCGATGGAGCTGGACGAGGGCCAGAGCTACTACCTCAAGCCGATGAACTGCCCGATGCACAACCTGATCTACCGGGCCCGGGGGCGCTCGTACCGCGAGTTCCCGCTGCGGCTGTTCGAGTTCGGCACGGTCTACCGCTACGAGAAGTCCGGCGTGGTGCACGGGCTGACCCGCGCACGCGGCTTCACCCAGGACGACGCGCACATCTACTGCACGCGCGAGCAGATGGCGGACGAGCTGGACTCGCTGCTGACCTTCGTGCTGAACCTGCTGCGCGACTACGGCCTCGACGACTTCTACCTGGAGCTGTCCACCAGGGATCCGGAGAAGTCGATCGGCACCGATGAGAACTGGACCGAGGCCACCGAGACGCTGCGCCAGGCCGCGCAGAAGCAGGGTCTGGAGCTCGTCGACGACCCGGGCGGCGCCGCGTTCTACGGCCCGAAGATCTCGGTCCAGACCAAGGACGCGATCGGCCGCACCTGGCAGATGTCGACCATCCAGGTCGACTTCAATCTGCCGCAGAGGTTCGACCTCGAATACACCGCCTCCGACGGCACCCGGCAGCAGCCGGTGATGATCCACCGCGCGCTGTTCGGCTCGATCGAGCGCTTCTTCGCGGTGCTGCTCGAGCACTACGCGGGCAAGATGCCGCCGTGGCTCGCGCCGGTCCAGGTGGTCGGCATCCCGATCACCGAGGAGCACGTGCCCTACCTCGAAGAGGTCGCGGCCAAGCTCAAGGCGCACGGCATCCGGGTCGAGATCGACGACTCGGCGGACCGCATGCAGAAGAAGATCCGCAACGCCAACAAGTTCAAGATCCCGTACATGCTCCTGGCGGGCGACGAGGACGTGCAGGCCGGCGCGGTGAGCTTCCGCTACCGCAGCGGCGAGCAGAACAACGGCGTCGCGATCGACGACGCGGTGGCCGAGATCGTCAAGGCCGTCCAGGACCGCATCCAGATCTGACGTGGTGTCACCGACCGCGGCCCGGGACCGTGCGACAGCGCGCGGTTACCGGGTCGCGGCCCTTCCCGGCCCACGGCATATGCTTCCTGGCATGACGAGCGAGCCCGAGATCCAGGATGGGGTTGGGGGGCCGGATGCCTTTGCCCGGCTGTGGACTCCCCATCGGATGGCGTACATCAAGGGTGAGAACAAGCCGTCGGGGCCGACCCCCGACGACGGGTGCCCGTTCTGCCGGATTCCGGCGCTGAGCGATGTCGACGGGCTCGTCGTCGCGCGGGGCGAGCAGGTCTACGCGGTGCTGAACCTGTACCCGTACAACGGTGGTCACCTGATGGTGGTGCCCTATCGGCACGTCGCGGACTACACCGACCTGGACGACGCGGAGACCATCGAACTCGCCCGGTTCACCAAGCTCGCGATGGCCACGCTGCGCAAGGTGTCCGGCGCGCAGGGGTTCAACATCGGGATGAACCAGGGCCACGTCGCCGGGGCCGGGATCGCCGCGCACCTGCACCAGCACCTGGTGCCGCGCTGGGGTGGCGACACCAACTTCATGCCCGTCGTCGGGCACACCAAGGTGCTGCCGCAACTGCTCGCGGACACGCGCGAGATGTTGGCCGCCGCCTGGCCGGTCGACTGACCGGGGCGGTCGGCGTTCCGGGGGCGCGGACCCGCCGCGGGCGCGGTGGGCGTGCCCGGGCCCGGTGGCAGGATCCAAGCGGCTGTTGTCAAGGAGAAGAGCTTTGAGCGCACGACCGGTTCTCGTGTACGACGGCGACTGCGGTTTTTGTACCCGGTCGGTGGAGTTCGCGCAGAAACACATCCCGTTCGACGCCGACGTGGTGGCCTGGCAGTTCGCCGAGTTGGAGGAGCTCGGGGTCGAGCAGCACCGTGCCGAGCACGAGGTGTTGTGGGTGACCCCCATCGGCACCGTCTACGGCGGACACCACGCGGTGGCCAAGCTGTTCATGAACGCCGGCGGCCCGTGGGCCCTCGCCGGTGCCGCGCTGCGCGTGCAGCCGGTGAGCATCGCCGCGCACGGCGTGTACCGCCTGGTCGCGGACAACCGTGACCGCATGCCCGGCGGCACTCCCGCGTGCGCGATGCCGGCCCACTTGCGGCCGGACACCGTCAACGCCGCAGGGTGACCCGCCGGGCGGCTCTCGCGGTGGCCGCGTGCTCGCTGACCGCGTATCTCCTGCTGGGCACCTTCGGGTCCGCCGACATGTGGTGGCTGGGCGATCTGAAGGTGTATCGGCAGGGCGGGGTGGACGTGCTGGCCGGCCACGGTGAGCTGTACACGATCCGGCCGGGACGGCTGCCGTTCACCTACACACCGTGGGCCGGGCTGACCTTCACGCCACTGGCGTGGTTGCCGTGGGGCGCGGTCGAGGTGCTCGGGGTGGTGGGCAACCTGGCGTTGCTCGGTACGGCGACCTGGCTCGCGTGGGGGATCCTCGGCCTGCGCGGCGACGACCGGGTACGGGCGACCGCGCTGAGCGCCGCCGCCCTGTTGTGGACCGAGCCGGTCCAGGAGAACCTGCGCTTCGGGCAGATCAACCTGTTGCTGCTGGTCCTGGTGCTGGCCGACTTCGCGCGCCCGCGCGGCGCGCGGTTCGCCGGGGTCGGCGTCGGTCTGGCGGCCGGGCTCAAGCTCACCCCGGCGATCTTCATCCCGTACCTCCTGCTGACCGGGCGCGTGCGCGAGGGGCTGACCGCGCTGGGGGTGTTCGTCGGTACCTTCGCGGCGGCGTTCGCGGTGCTGCCGCGCGAATGCGCGGACTACTGGGGCGGGTTGTTCCTGGATGACGCCCGGATCGGGCTGGCCCAGTTCCCCGGCAACCAGTCCGTGCACGGCGCGGTGACCCGCCAGTTCGGCGCGCAGTCGCCGCCGGGATGGTTGTGGCCGCTGCTGGCGGTCCTGGTCGCGGCGGTGGGCATGACGCTCGCGGTCGCGGCGGCGCGACGCGGGGCGGCCCTGGCCGGGATGGGGTTCTGCGCGCTGACCGCGCTGCTGGTGTCGCCGATCTCCTGGACGCACCACTGGGTATGGGCGCTGCCGCTGGTGATCGTGCTCGCCGACCGGGTCCGGCGTACCCGCTCGTGGCCGGCCTGGGGTGTGCTCGCGGCGGTGTTCGCGGTCGCCGCGGCCTATCCGATGGAGCGCGCCCGGGTGTCCGGGGTGCTGCCGAGCGGGATCGTGTGGACGGTGCCGTTCGGTGACGGCGCCGAGTTGGACCTGCACGGTTGGCAATTGATCGTGGGCAACGCGTACGTGCTCGTCGCCGTGGCCGGGTTGGTCGTGGCCGCCTGGGCGCTGGTCGCGGATCGCCGGCATTTCACCTGTTCGACCGGTTTGACCCCGGCCGCCGAGCCCGACCCGGATCCCTCTTCGTAGACTCGTCGTACTTTCAGGTGATCCGTTCCAGCCGCCACGGCGGGTGATCGCGGGTCGTACGGCGAGGCGGGCGCGATGTGGGCGAAGGCGCTGCGGGTGGTCGCCCCGATCCTTGCCGCGCCCGGTTCGCGCACCGGTGCCCGAGTCGTGGGGGAGTGGCCGGGCGGTGGGCTCGGCGCGGGCCGCACGACGGTTCGAGTGATGATCCGATCATGCCTAGACTGAGCCGAACGGGGAGCGGCCCGGTCGCCGGCGAGGCGGCGAGGGGGCCGGGGGCGGAGACGGCACGCATGGGCAGCAAGGCTCGGTCCGCCGACGGCGATACCTCCCCTGACCAGGCCCGCGGCCTCGGCAGGTTCCGTTTCCCGGGCAGGGCCCGCTCGATCGGCCTCGCCGCGGTCGGTCTGCTGGTGGCGATCGGCATCGTCGTCACCGTCGGCGGCGCGGCACCCCCGCCGCCCACGACCCGGCCGCTGCTCCTCGGCGGCGTCATACCCGGCCCCGAGGGACCGATCGCGCTGCCCACCGACGCGCCGCCGGTACCGCCCACCGACGCCGAGCGGGCCTGGCTCGCGCAAGGCAGCGTCCCGGGCGACACCCCGCGTTTCCGGGCGATGGCCGAGCGCGCGCTGCTGGACATGCGGGTACTGACCCAGCCCGACGGTTCGGTCGCCGCGGCGTGGTTCGGGATCTGGAAGTACGTCTGGCCGCGCGACGCCGCGTGGGTCGCGGCGGCCTTCACCGTCACCGGCCACGACCGGGAAGCGCTCGCGGTGCTGCGCCGACTGGCCGCGCTGCAACGGGCCGACGGCACCTGGGAGGCGCGCTACCGCCTGGACGGGGGACCGGTCGGCGACAAGCGGGCGGCGCAGTTGGACGGCAACGGCTGGGTGCCGTGGGCGGTCTGGTTCTGGTACGTCCACCAGGACCCCCGGGCCCCGGGGACGGCGGCCGCGCTCGCCGAGTTGTGGCCGACGGTGCGCAGGGCCGGTGACGCGGTGGCCGGTCGGTTGCGCGCGGACGGGCTGCCGCCGCGTGGTTCGGACTACTGGGAGACCCGCACCGACCAGGTCACCCTGGGCACCGCCGCGCCGCTGTCGGCGGGGCTGCGGGCGGCCGCCGACCTGGCGCGGCGCACCGGCAGCGGGGCCGAGGAGCAGCGCTGGACGGGCGCCTCGACGCGACTCGATCGTGCGGTCCGCGAGGAATTCGGGCCGCACGGCTATCCGCGCACGGCGTCGGCCGAAGGCGGCGCGGACACCGCGGTGACGTGGCTGGGCCCGCCGTTCGCCCGCGCGGACGCCGGCGTCACCGGCGCCGTCCGCCGATCCGCCGAATTGTTGACCCTGCCCAACGGCGGGATCCTGCCGGGCGAGCGCTGGGGCGGCGATCCCACCGCGGCCTGGACCCCGGAGACCGCGTCCTTCGCGCTGTTCAGCGCGGCGAGCGGGGATCGGGCCGGGGCGCGCAGCCGGCTCGACTGGCTCGCCGACCATCGCACGGCGGCCGGATCGTTGCCGGAGAAGGTCGACGCGCACGGCAAGCCGGCCTCGGTGGCCCCGCTGGCGTGGACGTCGGCGACCGTGCTGCTGTCGCTGGTCGCGCTGGACCGGGCGCTGCCGATCCCCTGAGCGGGCGGGGCACGATCGGCCGACCCGCGCGGCCGGCCCCGGGCCCGGCGAGCGGCTCGCCCCGCGCCCCACGCGGCACGACACCCTTTGGACGGGCGCACTCCCGGGACGGCCGACCCCCCCATCCGTACCGCGCCCCACCGGCACGGTTCCCCCAGTGCGCCGCCGAAGCGTCCCGGCATCCCCGTACGGGACGGTCCGGCGGCGCACGAGCCGGTCCGACGGCCGCGACGGGGTGTGCCCGGCCGCCGGACCGGATCGGCTCGTGGGGTCTAGGCGTCGGTGTCGGCGGTGACCTTCGCGGCGAGTTGCGGGGGCATCGGGTCGTGCCGGCAGTAGGCGCGGGCGAACTGGCCCGTGCCGTGGCTGATCGAGCGCAGGTCGATCGCGTAGCGGCTGATCTCGATCTCGGGGACCTCGGCGCGGATCAGGGTGCGGCCCGAGCCGGTCGGTTCGGTGCCCACCACCCGGCCGCGGCGCGAGCTCAGGTCGCTGAGCACGCCGCCGACGTACTCGTCGGAGACGGTGACCCGCACCTCGGACACCGGCTCCAGCAGGTGGATCCGGGTGCTCGCGGCGGCCTCGCGCAGCGCCAGCGCGCCCGCCATCTGGAAGGCCATGTCGGAGGAGTCGACGGAGTGCGCCTTGCCGTCGGTCAGCGTCACGCGCAGGTCCACCATCGGGTAGCCGGCGGCGACGCCCTTCTCCATCTGCGCCCGGACGCCCTTCTCCACCGACGGGATGAAGTTGCGTGGCACCGAGCCGCCGAACACCTTGTCCACGAACTCGAAGCCGGAGCCGCCGGGCAGGGGCTCGACGTCGATCTCACAGATCGCGAACTGGCCGTGTCCGCCGGACTGTTTCACATGCCGACCGCGTCCGCTGGCCTTCTCCGCGAACGTCTCGCGCAACGACACCTTGTGCGTGACCGCGTCCACCGCGACCCCGTAGCGGCTGCGCAGCCGGTCGAGCAGCACCTCGACGTGCGCCTCGCCCATGCACCACAGGACCAGTTGATGGGTGTCGGTGTTGTGCTCCAGGCGCAGCGTGGGGTCCTCGGCGACCAGGCGCGCGAGCGACTGGGAGAGCTTGTCCTCGTCGGCCTTGCTGTGCGCGCGGATGGCGACCGGCAGCAGCGGGTCGGGCATCATCCACGGTTCCATCAGCAGCGGATCGTCCTTGTCCGAGATGGTGTCGCCGGTCTCGGCCCGGGTCAGCTTGGCGATCGCGACGATGTCGCCGGCGATGCCCCGGTTGAGCGAACGCTGCTGCTTGCCCAGCGGGATCGACATCGCGCCGATCCGCTCGTCCAGGTCGTGGTCCTCGTGGCCGCGGTCGGCCATGCCGTGGCCGGAGACGTGCACGGTCATGTCCGGGCGCAGGGTGCCGGAGAAGATCCGGACCAGCGAGATCCGCCCCACGTACGGGTCGGACGTCGTCTTGACCACCTCCGCCGCGAGTGGGCCCTCGGGGTCGCAGGTCAGCGGGTCGTGCGGCTTGCCGTCCGGGGTGGTCACCGGCAGCACCTCGTGCTCGGGCGGTGCCGGACAGGCGCGGACGATGCCTTCCAGGAGTTCGATGGTGCCCAGTCCGTTCGGCGCGACCGCGAGCACCGGGTAGAACGAGCCGCGCGCGACCGCGGTCTCCAGGTCCGTGATCAGCGTGTCCACGTCGATCTGCTCGCCGGAGAGGTAACGGTCCATCAGGGACTCGTCCTCGCTCTCCGCGATGATGCCCTCGATCAGCCGGTTGCGGGCGTCCTCGATCAGCGGCAGGTGCTCGGGGTCCGGGTCGAGTGTCTCGCGGGTGCCGGAGGAGTAGTCGTACACCCGCTGGGTCAGCAGGCCCATCAGGCCCGCGACGCTCTCGTCCTCGCCGTGCAGCGGCAGGTAGAGCGGGAGCACGGTGTCCGCGTCGGGGTCGCCGAACACCCGTTGGCAGATCAGCACCATCTCGTCGAAGTCGGCGCGCGCCTGGTCGAGTTTGGTGATCACGATCGCGCGCGGCATGCCGACCGCGGCGCACTCGTCCCAGATCATCCGGGTCGAGCCGTCCACGCCGTCGGCGGCCGAGACCACGAACAGCGCGGCGTCCGCGGCGCGCAGGCCCGCGCGCAGGTCGCCGACGAAGTCCGCGTAGCCGGGGGTGTCGAGCAGGTTGATCTTGACGCCGTCGAATTCGACGGGGGACAGCGACAGCGCCACCGAGCGGTGTTGGCGGTGTTCGATGTCCTCGAAGTCGGACACGGTCGTCCCGTCCTCGACGCGACCGGCCCGGGGAATCGTCCCGGTCGCCACGAGCAGGGACTCCACCAATGTCGTCTTGCCCGCCCCCGTGTGGCCCACCAGCACCACGTTGCGCACCGAGTCCGGGCTTGCCGGCGCGGTTACCCTGCCGACGGTTCCGGCGCTAGCTCCGGATTTGTCCGCCATGTGCCACCTCCTGGTTGTCCATGTCGTGCGGTCGTCGTCGACGTCTCCGGACGCACAGGTGCCAGGGCCTGTCCGGTCGATCCCGACGGGTCCGCCGAGATCGGACGGACAGGCTCTTGTCGGTCGTCGGTACGCCAACGTCCGCAAATCGATTCCTGAACGGCAGCATTGCCCCGACGTCCGACCGAGTACAAGTGTCCTCGCCGTACGGGCTGTTCTCCAACGCGGCGCGCCCGGGTACGGCACGCCCGGACGACGGGGGGCTCGGGAGGCACGACCGCGTCAGTACGATGGGCGCACCAGGCGGGTCGAGTCCTTCGGATCCCCCGCCGCCCCGGCAATCCTTCGGGAAGGCGATGCTCAACAAATACGCTCGTGCCTTCTTCACGCGTGTGCTCACCCCGTTCGCGAGCTTTTTGCTGCGCCACAACGTGAGTCCGGACACGGTGACGCTGATCGGCACCCTCGGGGTGGTCGTCGCGGCGCTGGTGTTCTTCCCGATCGGCTGGTTCCTCACCGGCACGCTCGTGATCACCGCGTTCATCTTCTCCGACCTGGTCGACGGCAACATGGCACGTCAGTTGGGCCGCTCGACCAAGTGGGGCGCCTTCCTCGACTCCACCCTGGACCGGGTCGCGGACGCCGCGATCTTCGGCGCGCTGGCGATCTGGTTCGCCGGCGACGGCGACAACCTGCGCATGTGCATTCTGGCGATCGTCTGCCTCGGGTCCGGCCAGGTCGTGTCGTACTGCAAGGCCAGGGCCGAGAGCCTGGGCCTGGCCTGCGATGTCTCGGGGCTGATCGAGCGCGCCGAGCGACTGGTCATCTCGCTGGTGGCGACCGGTCTCGACGGTTTGGGTGTGCCCTACATCCAGGAGGCCGCGCTGTGGTTCATCGCGGTGGGCAGCCTGATCACTGTCTTCCAGCGGATGATCGCGGTGCGCCGCTCGGCGTCCGCGATCGACAACGCGCTGCCCGGAGGTGACAAGGGATGACCGAAGTCGGGCAGCGGCTGGCCGACACCGGGTACGCCCTGGGCTGGTCCGTGGTCAAGCGCCTGCCCGAACCGGTCGCCACGGCGATCTTCCGGCGGATCGCCGACGCCGTCTGGCGCAAGCGCGGCAAAGGCGTCCTGCAGTTGGAGGCCAACCTGCGCCGGGTGCTCGGCCCGGAGGCCACGCCCGAGCGCGTGCGCGCGCTCTCCCGGATGAGCATGCGGTCCTATCTGCGCTACTACCAGGAGGCGTTTCGCCTGCCGGTCTGGGACCGCGAGACGGTGCTGGCCCGGATGGAGTGCGATCTGACCCTGCTCGACAAGTGCAGCGCGCGCGGCAAGGGCGTGATCTTCGCGCTGCCGCACATGGGCAACTGGGACCACGCCGGCGCGTGGATCACGCTCATGGGCTATCCGTTCACCACCGTCGCCGAACGACTGAAGCCGGAGTCGCTGTACAAGCGCTTCCTGGACTATCGCGAGTCGCTGGGCATGGAGGTGCTGCCGCTCACCGGCGGCGACGGCAACACCTTCGGCACACTGGCGCGCCGGCTGCGCGAGGGCCGGCTGTTGTGCCTGCTGTCCGACCGTGACCTGACTGCCGGCGGGGTGCCGGTGAGTTTCTTCGGCGAGCCGACCCGGATGGCGGCGGGGCCCGCCGCGCTCGCCGTGCAGACCGGCGCGGCGCTGATTCCGGTCACCCTCGCGTGGAACGGCGCGGTCATGCGCGCCACGCTGCACCCGGAGATCGAGGTGCCCGCCGAGGGCACCCGCCGGGAGAAGATCGCGACCATGACCCAGCAGGTCGCGGACGCCTATGCCCGTGGGGTCGCCGGCGACCCGCAGGACTGGCACATGTTGCAGCCGCTGTGGCTCGCCGACCTGGACGCCGGCCGGCTCGCCCGGATCGGGGAGGCCAAGTGAGGATCGGCGTCGTATGCCCCTACTCGTGGGATGTGCCCGGTGGTGTCCAGTACCACGTACGTGACCTCGCGGCGAACCTGATCGCGCGCGGGCACGAGGTCTCGGTGTTGGCCCCCGCGGACGACGACACCCCGCTGCCGGACTACGTGGTGCCGGCCGGGCGGGCCGTACCGGTGCGCTACAACGGCTCGGTGGCCCGGCTCAACTTCGGCTTCCTGTCCGCCGCGCGGGTGCGCCGATGGATCCACGACGGCCACTTCGACGTGTTGCACATCCACGAACCGGCGACGCCCAGCCTGTCGTTGCTCGCGTGCTGGGCCGCGTCCGGACCGGTGGTGGCCACCTTCCACACCTCCAACACCCGCTCGCGCGCGATGATCGCGGCCTACCCGATCCTGCAGCCCGCGCTGGAGAAGATCAGCGCGCGGATCGCGGTCAGCGAGTACGCGCGGCGCACGCTGGTCGAGCATCTCGGCGGCGACGCGGTGGTCATCCCCAACGGTGTGGACGTCGGCTTCTTCGCCGACGCCCCCGTGGAGCCCGCGTGGCAGGGCACCGCGCAGGCGCCCACGATCGGTTTCATCGGCCGGATCGACGAGTCGCGCAAGGGACTGCCCACGCTGATCGAGGCGTTCCCGCGGATCGTCGAGGCGTTCCCGGGGGTGCGACTGCTGGTGGCCGGGCGCGGCGACGCCGAGGAGGCGGTGGAGGACCTGCCCGAGGCGTTGCGCGGCCAGGTCACCTTCCTGGGCATGGTCAGCGACCTGGACAAGGCGCGGTTGTTGCGCAGCGTGGACGTGTACGTGGCGCCCAACACCGGTGGCGAGAGCTTCGGGATCATCCTGGTCGAGGCGATGTCGGCGTCCGCGCCGGTGCTGGCGAGCGACCTGGACGCGTTTCGACAGGTGCTCGACGGCGGGCGGGCGGGGGAGTTGTTCGCGGTGGAGGACGCCTCGGCGCTCGCCGCCGCGGCGGTTGCGCTGTTGCGCGATCCGGTGCGGAGGGACGCGTTGCGCGAGATCGGGCGCAAGCATGTGCAGCGGTACGACTGGGAGACCGTCGGCACGGACATCCTGGGCGTGTACGAGACGGTCACCGCGGGGGCGCCCGCGGCGTAGTTGGCCTTGGCCTTACGCGCAGGCCGGGCTGGGCTGGGTTGGCCTCAAGCGCCGGCTGGGCTGGGTTGGCCTCAAACGCCGGCCGGGCTGAAGGGTGGCCTCAAACGCCGGCCGGGCTGTCGGGTCGCTTGGTCGGGTTGACGGGTGGCCTCAAGCGCCGGCCGGGCTGTTCGGTTGCTTGGTCGGGTGGCCGCGAATGCCGGCCGGGCTGTCGGGCTGGTCGGGCCGGCGGTACTAGGGTCGCCGGGTGATGACTGTCATCTGGATTCTGCTCGCGGTGCTCGCGATCGGTGTCTATCTGAGCTGGACCGCCGGGCGGCTCGACCGCCTGCACGCGCGGGTGGACTCGAGCCGGGCCGCGCTGGACGCGCAGCTGTTGCGGCGCTCCGCGGTCGCGCAGGAGATCGCCACGTCCGGGCTGCTCGATCCGGCCTCCTCGCTCGTGCTGGCCGGCGCCGCGCACGAGGCGCGCAACGCCGCCGAGGAGGAGCGCGAGGTGGCGGAGAGCGACCTGACCCGCGCGCTGCGGATCCTGTTCGAGGACCCGGCCCAGGCGGACGACCTGCGGGCCCGGCCCGGCGGCGCGGAACTGGTCGCCGAGTTGCAGACCGCGGTGCGCCGGGTGCCGATGGCACGGCGCTTCCACAACGACGCGGTCCGCGGCGCCCGTGCGGTGCGCCGACACCGATTGGTGCGCTATCTGCGCCTGGCGGGCCATGCCCCGTACCCGGTCACCTTCGAGATGGACGACGAGGAGCCGCGCACATTGCAGCCCGGTGGGTCCTGACGGGAGCCACGCAAAGGCCACCCTGGACAGATTGGCCCGGGTATTTCGCCGGGGTGGCATGACATTAGGATCCACCTCACCCGTACGATGGAGCCAACCGTCGTCGTTCGCATCTGTGTGAGGTCATCCGTGTCCACCACCCCCGCAAGCCCCCAGACCGGCACCGACCTGGTCAAGCGCGGCATGGCCGAGCAGCTCAAGGGCGGCGTGATCATGGACGTCGTCAACGCCGAGCAGGCCAAGATCGCCGAGGACGCGGGCGCGGTCGCCGTCATGGCGCTCGAGCGCGTGCCGGCCGACATCCGCAAGGACGGCGGCGTCGCGCGCATGTCCGACCCGGACATGATCGACGGCATCATCGGCGCCGTGTCCATCCCGGTGATGGCCAAGGCCCGGATCGGCCACTTCGCCGAGGCCCAGGTCCTGCAGTCGCTCGGCGTGGACTACATCGACGAGTCCGAGGTGCTGACCCCGGCCGACGAGTCGAACCACATCAACAAGTGGAAGTTCACCACCCCGTTCGTGTGTGGCGCGACCAACCTGGGCGAGGCGCTGCGCCGGATCACCGAGGGCGCGGCGATGATCCGCTCCAAGGGCGAGGCCGGCACCGGCAACGTGGTCGAGGCCACCCGGCACATGCGCACCATCCTCAAGGACATCAAGCAGCTCTCCGTGCTGGACGAGGACGAGCTGTTCGTCGCCGCCAAGAACCTCCAGGCGCCGTACGCGCTGGTCAAGGAGGTGGCCGAGGCGGGCAAGCTCCCGGTCGTGCTGTTCACCGCGGGCGGCATCGCCACCCCGGCCGACGCGTCGATGATGATGCAGCTCGGCGCCGAGGGTGTGTTCGTCGGTTCCGGCATCTTCAAGTCCGGCGACCCGGCCAAGCGGGCCAAGGCGATCGTGGACGCGACGCTGCACTTCGACGACCCGGACGTGATCGCCAAGGTCTCGCGCGGTCTGGGCGAGGCGATGGTCGGCATCAACATCGACACCCTCCCGGCGGAGCAGCGCTACGCCGGCCGCGGCTGGTAGTAGTTCCCGCCCCGCCGACGACTTCGAAGCACTCGAACACTCGGAAAGCTGTGTGCCGGGGGGGGGAGGGGAAGGGGGGGGGGGGGGGGGGGGGGCGCCCGCCCGAAAAAGGCGGCGGGGTCGGGGGCGAAAGGAGGTGGTGGGGGGAA
>NZ_JBVHLU010000067.1:0-62312 GCF_055558835.1 Embleya sp. NPDC025285 | reverse complement strand
ACCTTCATCGTTCGAGCAGCATCGCTTCAGATCGCTCTCCTACACGAGGTCTCCTCCACGTTCAGGACACACCGAAAATCTTGCCAGAGCCACATACAGGTGTACGCCGACAACGGTCACACCTACGGTGCTCCGAGTGCTTCGGCGAGTACGACGACGGTGGCACGCCTGGCGGGTTCGAGCGACATCGCCGCGTCGAGAAGGGCCGTCAGGTCGGGGTCCGTCCAGGGGCAGACGTCGGCCAGGGGGACGCGCCGTCGGCCGGTGGCGATGTCCTCCAGGACGTCGGCGGGCGTTGCTTCGGGGCCGGCCATGCGGGTGGTGGCGGGTGTGGTGCCGCTCCAGGCCCATCGGATGGCGGCGCCGAGGCTGTAGTTCTCGGCGGCGTCGGTGGGTTCGATGTGGACGTCGGGGGTGGTGTCCAGGAGTCGGCGGGCGATCTCGGGTGCGGTGGCCTGGTCACCGCCGCCGCGGTACGGGGCCTGCAGAGGCAACAGGCGGGGGTGGTGGGCGAGATCGTGGTCGATGAAGTCGACCGTCTTCTCGTCGGGGGAGATCAGGATGTTGTCCGGGTGGATGTCGCCGTGGTGCCACCCGGCGGCGTGCCAACGTTCCAGCGTGGTGAACGCCGCCGAGGTGACGGCCCGCAGGCGCCGGGCGAAGTCCGGGAACGCGCTGTTTTCGCGGGCGGGTAGGCACCATTCCCACAGGGTGGTGCCGGGCAGCCATCCGAAGGCCGCCCAGGCCCCCTCGGCGGTTTCGCCGTGGGCGACGGTCATCGGGGTCAGGTCGGCGTCGTGCAGGAGTGCGACGGCGTCTGCCTCGTGCAGCAGTGAGGCGACGTCGCCGGGCTCGGTGGCGGTCTTGATCTTCCATGCGGTGGTGCGCCATGCGGTGGTGTGATCGGGGCTCAGGGGCCGTGGGGGCTCGGTGACGCCGAGGGCGTCGAGCGCGGCGGCGAGGAGCGGGTCCATGCCTCACATCCTCGCGCGCGCGGGCGGTGTGGTGGGGCCGTGGACGAGAAGGCGGGCGATCTCGGCCGAGATCGGGAGATCCGTGGTCATCTCGATTGCGCCGAACTCGCCGACGACGTTCGTCTCCAGGTAGTGCCACACCAGGTGGCGATCGACGATGAAGTCGATCGCGCCGTAGGCGAGTCCGAGTTCCCGCACGTGCTCCACGCACGCCCGCTCGATCTTCTCCGGCACGGTGATCGGCTCGTGGCGACCCACCGGCGCGTCGCGGCAGTCGAGTCCGTCGTGTTCGATCGCGGCGGCGAAGACCCGGTCGCCGACCACGGTCACCCGCGCGTCGAACGCACGGTCCTGGACCAGGGCCTGGAGGTAGTGCACGGTCCCGGCGACGGCGGCCAGGTCGTCGCTCGCGCGGACCCGGGTGGTGGGGATGAACGTGGTGTGCCGCTGGGTCAAGGCTTTGACCACGACCACGACCACGACCACGTCGCGGTGCTCGGCGACGAACGCGCGGGCCGCGTCCGGATCCGACGTCAGCAACGTGTCGGGCACGGTGAACCCGACCCGGGCCGCGGCCGCGAGCTGCGTCGGCTTCAGCCGCGCGGCCGCCACGACGGTCGGATCGTCGACCCACACCTTCAACGGCGCGGCCCTGAGCAGACCCAGCAGCGCGACAGTGTTCTCGTCGGCACGCCACCGCTCGTCGGCGCCGGCGTGTGCCTCGGGCCGGGTGGGCTTGCGCCAGTACACCGAACACTCCTCGCCCAAGGCCACGGACCGCCCATCGTGACTCAGGACCGTCCCCCACCGCCCCCGGGCGAAGCGGCCGCTGACGCACAGGTCTTCGCCAAGCCGGCCGGGGTCCAGCCGCAGTACGACGGCGGCGTGGCCGCCGAGCCGGTCCACCACCAAGTCGGCGGTGAGATCGTCCTCGGCGGCCACGACCACGACCCCGGTTCGGGGGTCAGTCATCCTTCTTCAGCCCGGAAGGCTCCTGCGTCTGGGTGTAGTCGGCGATCAGGTCCGGCGCGGCCGCGCGGACCAGCAGCTCTCCGGACGCGACCACGTTCGCGCAGACTGCCGGGTCGTAGCGGTGCTCGGGCAGCGGCCGGCCGGTGCCGTCGGTGGCGGCGGCCCTGCGACCGAGGATCAACGGCTTGCTCATGATCTCTTGCCTCTCTTCCTCGATTTCCTGGTGCCCGCCCGGTGAGCGGGACCTGGTGGCGGTTCGGCCGGAAGCCGGAGCGTCCCGGCCGAACCGTCACTCCCGAGTGAACTCCCGCGTGCCCTGGGCGACCACGCCTCTGGCTTCCCGGGGCGTTAAGCGCGTTAATCGACGTCACACGTCGTGCTCTCCCAGGGGATGGCCGTCATGGCGGACGCAGGTCGCACGCCCAACGGATCGCTGCGGGCGCTGATCGCCGAGACCGGCTGTACGTACGAGGCGATCGCCCGCGCGGTGAACGCGGTCGGGGCCGAGGCGGGCATGCGTCTGCACTACACCCGGCCCTCGGTGGCGCAGTGGCTGGACGGCGCACGGCCGCGCGACCCGGTGCCGGTGTTACTGGCGGAGGCGTTGTCCCGCCGGTTGGGTAGGCCCGTGGTGGTGTCCGATATCGGCATGGCGCCCACCGGTGCCGGAAACGGGATCGGGCTCGCCTGGGATCTCGACCCCGCCGCCGTCCTCGCCGAACTCGGGAGCACCATGCAACGACGCACGCTGATCACCTCCGGCGCCTACTCCCTCGCCGCCGCCTGGGGATTGCCCGACTGGGAGGAGATCGCCGAACGCGGGGCATCGACCACCGGCGCGTCCGACCCGCGCATCGGAGCCGGCGACGTCGAAGCCGTCCGCGCCATGACCCGGGTGTTCACCGAGGTCGACGACATGCACGGCTCGGGAGCGGTCCGCGACACCGCTCTCGCCTACCTGACCCACGAGGTCGCCGCCGGCCTCAACGCCGACGCCACCGAAACGGTCCGTCGCGACCTGCACCGGGCCGCGTCCACCCTCGCGTACCTGTGCGGCTGGTACTTCTGGGATTCCGAGCAACACGTCGCCGCGCAAAGGCTGTACGGGCTCGCGCTGCGGCTCGCCGCCTCCGCGGACGACGGGTCCGCCTACGCCACCGTCCTACGCGGCATGGCCGTCCAGGCCCAAGGCCTCCACCACCACACCGCAGCCGTCCACCTCGCCGAGCAGGCCGTCACCGCCGCCGGCGGCATCACCGCGCAACCGCTGCACCGGGCGTTCGTCACCGCCTCGCTCGCCGCCGCGACCGGCGGTGCGCGCGACCGCCGCGCGGCACTGCGCAACCTCGCCGAAACCGAACGCGCCCTCGAACGCGCGGACCAGGACGCCGGCCCCAGCGGGGGCTTCCACGCCGCCTCTCTCGAACACACCGCCGCCCTGACCCATCGGGGCCTGGGAGACCTGAAGACCGCCGCGGCCGCCATGGCCCGCAGCAACCGAGCCCGCCCCGACCACGAACGACGCCACCGCGCGATCTCCTCGGGGATCCTCGCCGAGATGCTCCTCGACCTCGGACGCCTCGACGAGGCGTGCGCGACCTGGACCGTGCTCCTCGACGACCACACACACCTGCGCTGCGGGCAGGCCGACACCGCGATCGCCCTCATGCGCGCCCGACTCCGCCCCCACACCCGCATCCCCGCCGCCGCAGCACTCCTGGACCGGTCCGCCACCGACCACCTCCGCGGCACGTGACCGACCCTGTGCCTGCCTACGGAGACACCACAGGACGCCGGTCTCGCTGCGCCTGCGAGCAACGACACCCACCCCGCGTGTCCGACGGGGCAGCACGGAATGCCGCTCCCGTGGAAGGCCCGGTTTCAGGTCGCCGAGGTCACGTCTTGGGCTCGCCGCTCAACCGATCCCGGGTGGTTGGTCCGTGATCGATCCGGCTGCCGGACGCTGCGCAGTCGTGCCCGGGCGGCCGTTGCCGCAGGATCCGCGCCGACGAGGAGACTGCCAGGTGAACTGTGAACTACCGTGGGGTCGAGGAAGATCCACGTCGGAACAGCCGACAACAGGTGGCAAGATGCAACTGAACGAAAACGGTATTACCCGCTGGTAGAACCCCAGGTCATCCAGGGGTCGGCCCCGCGAACGCGGGGATGGTTCCGGCCCTATCCCAGTCGGGGCCATCGGGGCGAAGGTCGGCCCCGCGAACGCGGGGATGTTCCACCGGGCTGGACGTGTGGGAGGCCGCGAGGGTGTCGGCCCCGCGAACGCGGGGATGGTTCCGCGACTACGGCACCCCCGGCCAGTACGGCCTCGTCGGCCCCGCGAACGCGGGGATGGTTCGGCTTCACGGGCCTTCTTGTCGCCGGACGTCGTGTCGGCCCCGCGAACGCGGGGATGGTCCTCTGGTCGAAGTACCAAGCCTCGCTGGACGCCCGTCGGCCCCGCGTCCGCGGGGATGGTCCTGCTGAGGCCGCGCTCACCGCATTCCCCGGACAGTCGGCCCCGCGCCCGCGGGGATGGTCCTACATGGTGGGCAGAGTTCATCACCCACCCGATGTCGGCCCCGCGTCTGCGGGGATGGTCCTCGGAACGCGGCGACCGCGTCCGTTACGTCGTGGTCGGCCCCGCGAACGCGGGATGCTCCGGCGGAAGGCCCAGGGCCTTCACGTGTTCGAGGCCGCCCGCCGACGTGACCCAGGAACGGTCGACGCAGGCGGCCGCCAGTGATCCATCCGGAGGTCGATCACCAGGCAGCCCGGCCCTCGGCTGCCGCCTCCGCAAAGGCGGCGAGGAACGCCAGGAGAGACAAGGTGAACTACTGTGGAGTCGAGGCAGATCCGCTTCACGACGGGCAACAGGTGGCAAGATGCAACTAAATGAAAACGGCATTACCCGCCGGTAGAACCCCAGGTCATCCAGAGTCGGCCCCGCGTCCGCGGGGATGGTCCGGTGACCGACGACCCGGCATGCCGGGGATGCGGGTCGGCCCCGCGTCCGCGGGGATGGTCCTCGTGGCGGCCGGCCCCCCTTGTGTCGGTGTCGGTCGGCCCCGCGTCCGCGGGGATGGTCCCTGGCTCCGGCCGTACAGCGGGACTACACCGAGGTCGGCCCCGCGTCCGCGGGGATGGTCCCCGCCGCGGCCTGCTCACCACCTGCTCCCAGCCGTCGGCCCCGCGTCCGCGGGGATGGTCCTCGGATGCGGGTGATCACGAGGTGACTCCTTCGGTCGGCCCCGCGTCCGCGGGGATGGTCCGGCCTCACCGAGGCGAGCCTGGGCCGCAGGGTGGTCGGCCCCGCGTCCGCGGGGATGGTCCTGGCGGCACGCCACCACCCGCGCCGAGTGGACCGTCGGCCCCGCGTCCGCGGGGATGGTCCTCGTTCGAGGGCTGCCGCGTAGTCGGGCGAGAGGTCGGCCCCGCGTCCGCGGGGATGGTCCCGGGTTCACGGTGCCGTAGTCCAGGCCCACGCAGTCGGCCCCGCGTCCGCGGGGATGGTCCCCGGTGATCGAGGCCCACGGCATCGACGCCGCCGTCGGCCCCGCGTCCGCGGGGATGGTCCCCGGGCCTTGATCCGGTGCACCCCGGACCGGTTGTCGGCCCCGCGTCCGCGGGGATGGTCCCTCGACGATGACGGGGGTGTATCCCTGCCGGACGTCGGCCCCGCGTCCGCGGGGATGGTCCTTCGGATGGCCCGGAGGGTGACCTCGGCGTGTGGTCGGCCCCGCGTCCGCGGGGATGGTCCTCCGGCCGCCATTGCGGTGTTCACGGCGCGCTCGTCGGCCCCGCGTCCGCGGGGATGGTCCCGGCCGTGTCACGGGCACCGATGCGAGGTGCAGGTCGGCCCCGCGTCCGCGGGGATGGTCCCCGCGAGGACGAGACGTACAAGAACGACGAGTTGTCGGCCCCGCGAACGCGGGGATGCTCCAACGCTCTGGTTGATGCGGTCCTGAAGCGCGAAGTCGGCCCCGCGAACGCGGGGATGGTCCCGTGCTGTTCGGCCTGGACCTGGGATTGATGGGGTTGGCCCCGCATGCGCGGGGATGTTCCCGCCCCCGAGGTGGTGGCGAATCCCGGTCACCAGTCGGCCCCGCGCAGGCGGGCGGGGATGTTCTCGAGCGGCGGCCACGCCCCCGACATCGGCCCCGCGAACGCGGGGACCGGCCCGTGGCATTCCGAAGCACGCCATGCCTTGCCCGGTCGGCTCCGCGAACGCGCGGACGCTCCAGCGGTGTTGATTCGGCTCGTCGTGATGCGCCCAAGCGCACCGGGGGCACTTCACAATCCCCGGGCGCCCGTCCCGGCTGCGGCTTGACGACCGCCCTCAGAGATCCAAGCGCTGTTCGGTGGCGGTGGGATCGGACGCGGACCCGTATCGCAGAACGACGTGCGCCGGGCGGAAGGGCAGAGCGTGCAGCGCCGGTGCCATCACGGCGAAGAGCGCGTCGGCGTCGGGGCCGTACGCGTAGAGCACGACCTCGCCGCCTCCGAACTCGTGCCCGTCGAACTCGCCGACGCCAGCTCGGCCGATCGCCTCGGTCAACAGCGCCTCGGCCCGGCGGACGGCATCCCGTTGGTGCTGTGTGCCGAAGCGGTCTTCAGCCAACCGATATCTCGCGATGACCGCGTGCTCAACGTCGGCCTCGGCTCCTGCGCCGTCCGGATCCGTCATCCGGGAACGATCTCATCCCCGGCCGTCAGCAGGCCGGCCGGTCGACCCCGCGCAAGCGGGGTGGTTGGTCCCGCAGGCGGGAATGCTCCGGCGCAAGGCCCGGTTTCGGATGGCCGAGGTCATGGCCTCGGACTCACTGCTCGGTGCCCTTCCGGGTGAACTACCGTGGGGCCGAGGAGAATCCGCCCGTCTCGCGACAGCCGACAACAGGTGGCAAGATGCAACTGAACGAAATCGGTGTTACCCACTGGTAGAAGCCCAGGTCATCCAGGGGTCGGCCCCGCGTCCGCGGGGATGGTTCCAGCATGTTGAGCGCGGTTGCGCTCTCGGCCGCGTCGGCCCCGCGTCCGCGGGGATGGTCCCTCCCGGTCACAGAACGGGTGTTGACGCGTGGCGTCGGCCCCGCGTCCGCGGGGATGGTCCCCGGCTTTCGCAGTACGGGGGCGGCAGTGGTCAGTCGGCCCCGCGTCTGCGGGGATGTTGCCCTCGCGGTCGGCCCCGCGTGAGCGAGACGAGACTGCGGCGGCCTGGTCATGGGGGACGGGCGCCGGCCGACCGGTGTTCGACACGTTCGGCCTCGGCGTAGCCGTCGTCGGCACCCAGTCCGTCTGGTGCGGCGAACCCAGCAGCTCGTCGTGGCCGGTCCCCGGGGAGTGGCTGATCCCGAACGTACGTTGCGTTCGCGACGGTTTCCCGGGGTGCGGCCCGCGATCGGTGGTCGACTGCATGATGATGAGGGTCATGGGTCGGGAAGACAGTGACGAGGCGTACGTGATGGACCTGTGTGACGAGGTATTGGGTGAGGTGGGCGAGCGCCAACACACGTTCGACTGGTTGCGAGGAGACCCGGGGAAGTCGGGGCGTCGGGCGAAGAAGTTGCCCGTCGACGGCTACTGGAGCGAACATCGTGTGGTGGTGGAGTACCGGGAACTTCAACACGATCAGCCGACCGCGTTCTTCGACAAGCCGGATCGGCTCACGGTCAGCGGGGTGCACCGCGGGGAGCAACGGGCGCTGTACGACGCCCGCAGGGACACGCTGATACCGGCCAACGGACTGAGTCTCGTGGTGATCCGCCCGGCAGACCTCGCCGCCGGTACCAGAGGTCGACTGCGCCGACAGCGCGCAGCGGACCTTCCGGCCATCCGCAAGATTCTGCGGCGATACACCCAGTCCGCCTCCGACTCGACCGACCCGGCTGAGACCGCCGCCACCGAAAGCGAAACCTCCCCGCGAGAGCCCCGGCAGCGGCCCACACCCCCGAACACCACCGGAGCGTCGGGGTGACCCGGTGGACTGTGCCTGGTGCACGTACCGATCGAAGGACACTTCGCCTCGGTCCCCGAGGTCGCCGGTGACACTCGCCGACGCGGCCGGCGGACGGTGGGGCAAGAGGGCCACCTCGAGGACTTTGATCACGACATCGGTGGCCCCGGGTCGAACGCCGCTTCGCCGCACGGAGGGCAGTGCTCCGGTGAACTACCGTGGTCTCGGCGGAAATCCACCTCGCCGAAGACGACACATGGATGACAAGATGCAACCGAGCAGAAACGCTGTTACCGATTGGTAGAACCCCAGGTCATCCAGTGCCGGCCCCGCGATCGCGGGGATGGTCCCCGTCGTGATGCGAGGCCCACGCGCGACGTCGAGTCGGCCCCGCGTTCGCGGGGATGGTTCGGCGGAGACCGGCATTGTCGCGGCCGGGCGCGAGTCGGCCCCGCGAGCGCGGGGATGGTTCCGGCCGAACTGGCGACCAGGCTCCGCGCGCCCGGTCGGCCCCGCGAACGCGGGGATGGTTCTATCCGTGACCGTGCGTTCGGTGCTGATTTCGAGTCGGCCCCGCGAACGCGGGGATGGTTCCCAGCTCGCCCGGCACAGGACCGCACAGGCGCAGGTCGGCCCCGCGAACGCGGGGATGGTTCCGACTCGACAGGCCGCAGCGCCACCTTGTTGAGGTCGGCCCCGCGAACGCGGGGGTGAACTACCTTGGGGTCACAGGGAGATCCACTTCGCGGGAGTTGGCAACAGGTGGCAAAATGCAACTGACCGAAAACGGTATTATCCGCTGGTAGAACCCCAGGTCATCCACTGTCGGCCCCGCGAACGCGGGGATGCTCCCACGGGGTCGTACTGGTGTTCGGTGTCGGGTGTGTCGGCCCCGCGAACGCGGGGATGCTCCTCCGACAGGCGCGATGAAAACCGCATCCTTGTCGTCGGTCCCGCGAACGCGGGGATGGCCCCACGGCCGGTCGGCGATCTGATCCCGCCCGCGCGTCGGCCCCGCGTCCGCGGGGATGGCCCTCGGCGGGCTGACCGGCGGGAAGAAAGCGAACTGTCGGCCCCGCGATGGCCCCACCCAGTCGGGCTCGTCGTCGGCGACCGCCAGGTCGGCCCCGCGTCCGCGGGGATGGCCCGATGGTCCAGGCCCTCGTCCCGGTCGTCATCACGTCGGCCCCGCGTCCGCGGGGATGGCCCCTCGAACAGCCGACACGGCCAACTCGCCGAAAAGTCGGCCCCGCGTCCGCGGGGATGGCCCCAAGGTCATTTGGCTCGTGACGCTCGTCAGTGAGTCGGCCCCGCGTCTGCGGGGATGGTCCTGAAATCGGGCGCGGCTCGCGTTCTATTTCATGGGTCGGCCCCGCGTCCGCGGGGAGGGTTCCTCCCGCCTGGACACAGCGCTGATCGAGGCCGCGTCGGCCCCGCGAACGCGGGAAGTCCCCTACGGTTCAGTGCGGGACCCGTCGGCCTCGCATGCCTCTGAGATCCAGACTCACACGGCTCTCGATCTGGAATCGGCCCCGCACAAGCGAGTTCACGAGTCCGGTCTGTCCAAAGGTTCGGCCGTTGCCGGTTATTCCGCTCGCGGACGTGCATTGCCTGTCTCAAGCGGGCCGGTGTGGTCGGAGGTCGGCGTGAGGGGATTCCGCAGGCGTTGCCACGGCCGTACCGTGGACGCGTAAAGCTCTCGTCACCGACCGTAGCGAGCCGTCCGATCGTCGTGGCCCGATCCGGTGGCGGGAACGGACCAACATCGCCGAAGGGATCGTCGACGTGGGTGATCATTCGAGTCCCATACCGAGCGACGGCAACCAGCCCGGGAGGCCCGTGCCCCCGCCCATCCTCCCCGACAAGCCGCCGAACCCCGGCACCCCGAAGAAGGACAAATAGGTGACGAGTGAGACCACGGAGCGGGCCCCGGCGGGCCTGCTCCGTCTCGTGGAACGCGTGACCGGTCCCCTCCCGGGCCCGTGGCGCGACGCCTTCGAGCACGTACCCCGCGGCGCGTTCCTGCCCGACGTCGTCTGGGTGCGGCTGGTCGACGGCATGCCCGACCACGCGCCCGTCGACCGGACCGTCGACCCCGACCGCTGGGAACAGGTCGCCTGGTCCGACGTGCCCGCGGTGATCCAGGTCCGCGACGGCCACGAGGGCGAACCGGGCGAGCCCGCCTGGCCGTCCTCGTCCGTCTCCCAACCCTCGATCGTCGCGAGCACCCTCCTGACCCTGGACGTGTCAGAGGGACAGCGGGTCCTGGAGATCGGCACCGGCGGCGGCTGGAACGCGGGCCTGCTCGCGCACCGACTGGGCGACGCGAACGTCGTCACGATCGAAGTGGACCCGGGACTGGCCGCAGCCGCCCGAGGCCGACTCGAGGCCCTCGGACTGCATCCGACAGTCATCGCGGGCGATGGAGCGAAGGGGTGGGCGGAGCAGGCCCCGTACGACCGGATCCTCGGCACCTGCTCGGTGGCCCGCGTCCCGCCCGCATGGCTCGAACAACTGGCGCCCGGCGGCTCGATCGTCACACCCTGGACCACGGCATGGGCCACCTACGGAAACCTCGTCCTGACACCCCGCCGCGACGGCACCGCCCGCGGCCGGTTCGTCCACGGCGGCGCGTTCATGACGATGCGCGACCACCGCTCCGACATACGCGACGCCGCAGCCCTGACCCGACCCTCGGACAACCCCGACACCGGCACCACCCGGCTGTCGCCGTGGGACGTCGCGGGCGGAGACCGACACACCGAGGCCGTCATGGGCCTGATCCTGCCCGGCCTGCGCACCCACTGGAACGACGACCCACAGATGGGCGACGCCTTCCGGTCCCGACTGTGGATCCGGGACGACGCACTCACTTCCTGGGCCACGATCGACTACGACGGGCGCCAACTCGACACCTTCCACGTCCGCCAACACGGCTCCCGCCACCTGTGGGACGAGACCGAGGCGGCCTGGTCCTGGTGGACATCGGCCGGCCGCCCGGCCTTCGACGAATTCATGCTCACCATCGACCCGAACGGCAGGCAGACCGTTCGCTGCGGCAAAGCGGGCGGCTCTTTCTGGCCCGTCCCGCTCGCCACATGACCCCTCCGCCGCTCGATCCGCGGCACCGCACGCGCGGGGATGGTTCCGGGCGGATCAACGGCACTCACCCCGGGGGCAAGTCGGCCCCGTAAACCCGGAGATGCTCCGGCGGAGGGCCCGGGACCTTCACGTGTCCGAGGCCGATTCACACCCGCCGACGTGACCCCGGAACGGTCGACGCAGGCGGTCGAGTGATCCATCCGGCGGCCTGTCACGAGGCAGTCGGGCCCTCGGCCACCGCCTCCGCAAAGGCGGCGAGGAACGCCAGGAGAGAGGCCGCAAGGTGAACTACCGTGGAGTCGAGGCAGATCCGCTTCACGACGGGCGGCAACAGGTGGCAAGATGCAACTAAATGAAAACGGCGTTACCCACCGGTAGAACCCCAGGTCATCCAGTGTCGGCCCCGCGAACGCGGGGATGGTCCCACCGCCATCCGGCGCCCGGGCGCCCACGGGTTGTCGGCCCCGCGAACGCGGGGATGGTCCGGGAACGCACATGACGACTCTTGCCGACGTCACGTCGGCCCCGCGAACGCGGGGATGGTCCCCTGGAAGGCACACCGTGGACCTGAAACAAGGAGTCGGCCCCGCGAACGCGGGGATGGTCCCGTCGTCGCCCACATCGAGGAGTACCACCGCGTGTCGGCCCCGCGAACGCGGGGATGGTCCACTGGACCTGGTCTTCGCATCGCCCACCGGTCAGTCGGCCCCGCGAACGCGGGGATGGTCCCGACTTGGGGCCGCTGACCCAGTCCGGCGCGATGTCGGCCCCGCGAACGCGGGGATGGTCCGCTCACCCGTGGCGCTCCTCGGTCCCTGGGTCGGTCGGCCCCGCGAACGCGGGGATGGTCCTGCCCACGTGCGTGACCTGCTGGTCGCTGCGGGGTCGGCCCCGCGAACGCGGGGATGGTCCTACGTGGACCTGCACGTCATCGCGGCCCGGATCGTCGGCCCCGCGAACGCGGGGATGGTCCCTCGCCGATGGACCTGCTCGCCGCCGAGCTGGTCGTCGGCCCCGCGTCCGCGGGGATGGTCTCGGTCGTGGCGCAGCGCACCGCGGAGTCGGTGGGTCGGCCCCGCGTCCGCGGGGATGGTCCACTCCAGCCCATGAGGGCCTCCTTCGTGGTCGTGGTCGGCCCCGCGTCCGCGGGGGTGGTCCCCGGATACTCGCCCGCCGCGCGACCCGGGTCGCGTCGGCCCCGCGAACGCGGGGATGTGCCCGGTCTGTGGGTGCTGCCTCCGGGCCTCGTCGCGTCGGCCCCGCGAACGCGGGGATGGTCCCAGAGAGTTTGTTATGAACAAACCTCGGCGTGTGTCGGCCCCGCGAACGCTGGGATGAGCCTCCACGCTCGCGGACATGGAGCGCGGTTGTCTGGTTGGCCCAGCGAACGCCGGGATGAGCCCTCGACCTGGGGTAGTTCGAGGATCTGAATGCGGTTGGCCCCGCGAACGCGGGGATGCTCCGATGGCTGTCCCTGATTTCGATCTGCCGGGCCTGTTCCGAGGGACGCCTGGCGCGTACGTTGAGCAATGGTTCGTGTCGTTCCGTACATCCGTGCTCACCCAGGAGGCGCCGCGATGTTCGAGAATCCCGGTTCCCGGCGTCCCGGTCCGCGGCCGTGGGGGCTGAATCACCTCACCGCCCACGGTCCTGGTGCCACGGTGGATCTCCCGTACAGCAGCGTCGAGCTCGATCCGGTCACCCAGACCACGCGGTACCGCGACGTCGACGGGCGGATCGTGACGATGGGGGAGCATGCCAAGACCGCTCCGGCCACGCAGACCTCGGAGGCGACCGGTGGTTCGGACGGTCGGGATCCAGGGCAGGGCGGGGCGCCGGACCAGCGTCCCGTGACGAGGACCGACGAAGATTGAGCAAGGACGCGGGCGACCGGGTATCGCGGCCGGTCCTGGTGTGTGCCCCGCTCGGGGACCGCAGCGCGGACGCCGTGGTCGAGGAGTTGGGATGTCGCGGGGTGCCCGTGGCGCGGCTGGATCCCGGTGTGGATTTCCCCGGAGGGTTGACGGTGTCGGCGCGGTTCGACGCCGGCCACGGGCCGGTGGTGGCGGGTGTGCTGGAGACGGCGAGTCGCCGGGTGGTGCTGGACGACGTGCGGGCGGTCTATCACCGTCACGCGACGGACTACGGATCGGCGTTCGCGCATCTTCCGGTCCAGGACGCCCTGTTCGCGACCGCGCAGGCCCGCCACGGTGTGGGTGGTGTGCTGGCCGCGTTGTCGTGCCTGCAGGTCAACCATCCGCACGCGTCGAGCGCAGCCTCGTTCAAGCCGGTCGGCCTGGCCGCCGCCCTGCGCGTGGGTCTGACGATTCCCCCGACGCTGATCACCTCGGATCCCGACGCGGCCCGCGCGTTCGCGAAGCAACACGGGCCGATCATCTACAAAGTGCTGCGGACCGTACGCCATCACGACATGAGCGACCGGCCGTTGACGGTGTGGACCACGGCCGTCGACGCCAACGACATCGACGAGACGGTCGCCGGGACCGCCCACCTGTTCCAGGCACGCGTCGACTCCGTCGCCGACCTGCGGGTGACGTTCGTGGGCGGACGCATGTTCACCGCGCGCATCGACTCGGGTCTGCTCGACTGGCGCAGCGACTACCGCACACACCGCTACGGCGTCGTCGAACTCCCCGATTCGGTGGCGGCGGCCGTCACCCGCTACATGCGCGACCGGCACCTGTCCTACGGCGCCCTGGATCTGGCCCTGACCGCGTCCGGGGAGCACGTGTTCTACGAGTGCAATCCCATGGGGCAGTACGGGTGGATCGAGGCGTCGACGGGGATGCCGATCTCGGCGGCGATCGCCGACCTCCTCCAGAACGGATCCCCGACGTGAACCCTCCCTTCTCCCCAGAAACGACCCCGGACCGCGGCGCGTTGCGGCGGCGCCTCGCCGACCGGCTCGCCGCCGCCGGCGACCTCCGCAGTCCCCGGTGGCGCGCGGCGGTGGAGTCGGTGCCCCGGGAGGTGTTCGCGCCCGAGTGGTTCGAACGCGTGGACACCGAACACGGCACGATGTGGTCTCCCGTCCTCGGGGACGCCGCGACACCGGAACGGGTGTACGAGGACACCACACTGGTCACCCAACTCGACGACAAGGTCCGCCCCCGGGACGTGGCCGGGCCCGTGTTCGGGACGCCGTCCTCGTCCTCGACGCTGCCCGGCCTGGTCGTGGGGATGCTGGAGGACCTCCGTGTCGAGGACGGCGACCGCGTCCTGGAGATCGGCAGCGGCACCGGATACTCCACCGCCCTGCTCGCCCGGCGCCTGGGCGACGACCGCGTCACGTCGATCGAGGTCGATCCGGAAACCGCGCGACGGGCGGCCTCAGCCCTGAAAGCCACCGGCCTTGAGCCCCACCTGGTGGTGGGCGACGGCCTCGACGGCGTCCCGGACCGAGCCCCCTACGATCGACTGATCGCGACCTGCTCGGTACGCGAGATCCCACGCCCGTGGCTGGAACAGTCCCGGCCCGGCACGATCGTCCTCGCCAACCTCACCGGCTGGCTCTACGCGTTCGGCCAAACCCGCCTGACCGTCACCGAGCCCGGCCACGCCATCGGCGAATTCCTGCCCGGCACCGTCTCCTTCATGGTCGCCCGCCGCCACGCACCCCCCGGCCTCGACACCCGCGCGGCCCTGGCAGCCGACACCCCGGGCCGCCCCACCGACCTGGGACCCGCGATCCTGCGCGACTGGGCAGGCCGATTCGTCGTGCAAGGGGCGTTGCCGACCGCACAGCACGTCACCATGCAGGTGGGCAACGGCCCGTTTCTCGACCACCTCCTCGACGCCGACGGCTCCCACGCCACCCTGCTGCCCCAACAGGACGGCTCCTGGAACGTCCGCGAAGGAGGACCACGCCGCCTCTGGAACCTCGCCGAACAAGCCGTCACCTGCTGGCGCGCCCAAGGCGCGCCACCCGTCGACGCCTTCCGCATGTCGATCACCCCCGACCGACAGACGATCCACCTGCCCGACGACTCCCTCACCTGGGAGCTGCCTCACAGCTAGTTTCGATCGGCCCCGCCGCCGACTCCACAATCCGCATCCGCGAACGGAACACCGAAAGGAAGGTCGCAGGGTGAACTACCGTGGGGGCCAGGGCAATCCGTCGCGTGGGCGGCAACAGATAGGTGGCAAGATGCAACCGAATGAAAATAGTCTTACCGGCCGGTAGAAGCCCAGGTCACGCAGAGTCGGCCCCGCGAACGTGGGGATGTTCCCAGCGGCGCCACCTCGACCGGGACGCTCAACACGTCGGCCCCGCGAACGTGGGGATGTTCCCCCGGTAGGTGCCGGTCACGGGGCATCCACCCAGTCGGCCCCGCGAACGTGGGGATGTTCCGGCGGAAGGCCCAGGGCTTTCACGTGTTCGAGGCCCAATTCATACCCGACGACGTGCCCTGGAACGGTCGACACAGGTAGTCGCCTTTGATCCATCCGGCGGCCGATCACCAGGCAGCCTGGCCCTCGGTCACTGCCTCCGCAGAGGCGGCGAGGCACGTCAGGAGAGAGGCCTCGAGCAACTACCGTGGAGTCGAGGCAGATCCGCTTCACGACAGGCGGCAACAAGTGGCAAGATGCAACTAAATGAAAACGGCGTTACCCACCGGTAGAACCCCAGGTCATCCAGGGTCGGCCCCGCGAACGCGGGGATGAGCCTGGTCGCAAGGTCCCGTGTCGGGTGCGTGTCGGGTCGGCCCCGCGAACGCGGGGATGAGCCCAGCCCAGGCCGGACTGCCTCAAGCTCCGGGCCGTCGGCCCCGCGAACGCGGGGATGAGCCCGGCGCGTCCTCGTCAAGGACAAGCACAAGCATGTCGGCCCCGCGAACGCGGGGATGAGCCGATTCAGGGGATTTTGGTGATGCCGCCCGGCGAGTCGGCCCCGCGAACGCGGGGATGAGCCCGCCGGGGCGGACGGCTGCGAGCACCACGGCGCGTCGGCCCCGCGAACGCGGGGATGAGCCCTTCATCAACGACCTGTGGGGCGGCAAGGACATGTCGGCCCCGCGAACGCGGGGATGAGCCCGCGGTCCGCACGGACCGGCGGCGGTGGTGACGGTCGGCCCCGCGAACGCGGGGATGAGCCCGCCGAGGCGGCGCGGCGGTTGGCCGAGACGCAGTCGGCCCCGCGAACGCGGGGATGAGCCCGTGGTCACTGACTCCGTCGCCTTCCCAATCGAGTCGGCCCCGCGAACGCGGGGATGAGCCAACGGACGCCTCGCGTTTGACGAACTGCTCCGGGTCGGCCCCGCGAACGCGGGGATGTTCCCTCGACGTCCACGTCATCCAGGTCGACCGACACGTCGGCCCCGCGAGCGCGGGGATGTTCCCGGTCCCTTCAGGGCTTTCGGGGCCCACTCGGAGTCGGCCCCGCGAGCGCGGGGATGGTCCTGCCTTCGGTTCGTGGTGACCTGCGCGATCGCGGATCCGGGATGTGGCGACGAAAGCGGTTGAGCAGGCTTGGCCGGAGATCGCCGGGTCGGCCACCATCGGAATCGCCGGGGTGCACACTGGGTACGCGGGCATCAACGGCCGCCACGCGCACGACTCTTCGTCGACGACATTGCCCCACCCTGTCCGAGCCGCCCTGGGCCGCACCGGCGCGCCGCAGGGCCCCGCGGTCAGACCTGGACCCCGCGTTTCGGAAGGGAGCCGCATATGGACGACGGCCGCGCCCGAAAGGGCGATCTGACCACCGCCCTGCACCTGGACAGGACGGAGGCATGGGCGGAACTCGCGTCGCTCGCAGGCGACTTCGTCACCCCTGCGGCCGGCGACGTGGTCTGGACCCGGCCAGGACAAGCCGAGGACGGCGTCCTCACCCTCGCCTATCCGGACTACTCGGATCGGGTGAACCGCGCGGTGGAGCTGCTGTACGAGGTCGGCGCGGTCACCCCACGCGCAGACTGGACCGCCTCGCGCCGGCCCGACCACCGCAAGCCGGGCGGGCTCGCCCCCGACGAAGCCGTCCTCGCCGCCACGCAAGTGGTCCGCGGCGAACGCTTCTGCGACGGCAAGATCGGCACGGCCATCGCCGACGGGCTGTTCCACGCCGTGCTCGCCACCCTCGTCGAGACCCACCTCGCCCACCGGGGCGGTCCAGCGCCGGCGCCCCGGCGCGGGAAGGCCCCGGCGCGACACGTGTACGTCGGTGATCACCGACACCGGCAGGTCACCCACATCGCCCGCGACGGCCGCACCCGACTGATGTGGAACCAGGACACCCACGCCTTCGACGTCCAGGAACTCACCTGGACCACCACCGGATCCTGGAACAAGAAGCAGACCTACGAACAGGTCAAACACGGCTGGGACACAGCCGAGGACCCCGACCACCCCACAGAACACGACGATTCCTGACCCCGCCACGACACAACCCGTCTGCTCGAACGTGATGATTCGCCTTCGACGCGCGTCCGTCAAGCGGCTGATCCGGCAAGCCGGGAATGACAAATGCCGGGAAGAGGCCGCACGGTGAAATACCGTGGAGTCGAGGGAAATCCGCTTCACGACAGGCGACAACAGGCGGCAAGATGCAACTGAACGAAATCGGTGTTACCCACCGGTAGAACCCCAGGTCATCCAGGGTCGGCCCCGCGAAGGCGGGGATGGTCCCAGGTCTGGACAGTGCAGCACTCGCAGCCGTCGGTCGGCCCCGCGAAGGCGGGGATGGTCCGATGCTCAACCGCGTGTCGACGATCGAGGCATGGTCGGCCCCGCGAAGGCGGGGATGGTCCCTCCACCGCGACGGCGTCACACCGGCCGGCGCCGTCGGCCCCGCGAAGGCGGGGATGGTCCCCGCACGCGCTCCACCGCGAAGTGCAGGCGCCGGTCGGCCCCGCGAACGCGGGGATGGCCCAGGATCTTCGTGCCCGGAATGGCAGCGTCGGTGTCGGCTCCGTAGATCACGCAGGCTACGGACGCCTGGCTGACATTGGCCCGCGAACGGGGTGCTCTGGTCCCGATCCCGTGGTGGCCGTTCCTTGTCGCCGCCTCGGGGCGGCAGACTGTCGTCATGGACGAGAGGCGGCGAGAACACGAGGTCGGGCCCGCAGGGGGCGGCGGTGACGGCCGGATGTTGCGGGCGGTGGTGGACGGCGTGGTGGTGGTCCGGCCGGGCACGATCGACGGCGTCCGGGCGACGCTGAACCCCGACGAGCGGGCCGTGTTCGAGAAGGCCGTTGGTGAAGCCCCGGCCCACAGGCTCCAGTTCGTCGTGAAGGACTGGGCGTTCCGCGACACCCGCCTGGCCGCGGAGACCGACGAGGCCGTTGCTCGGGCGGTGGCGAGCGCAGCCGCGAACGAGGCCCGGGTGATCAACGGCGAGATCACCCTGGAGGAGCTCCACGCCGAGTACGCCGCCGCGGACGAGGCGCGGCGCCGAGCCGTCGAGCCGGAAGCGCGTCCCGACTGACACGGGAGACCGGCAATGGCCTACCGCGTGCGGTACAGCCCGCGGGCGGACCGGGAACGCGGCGCCCTGTCGCCGGGCGACAGGAACGAACTCGACACGGGCGTGCGGGCTTTGGCGAACGATCCCTACGGATACGGATCCAGCCCCACCTACGACAAGGACCGACGCGAGGTCACCATCGGCCGCTTCTTTGTCGGCTACCAGGTCTCACCCGGCGTCCTGGTCGTCGCCGTCGTCCAGATCGTGGGCCCATGGAGAAAGGGATGTGGCGTTCCCGTCGACGAGGTCCGCCCCGAACGCGGAGAGCGCCTGCGGGAAGACCGAACGGTTGTATCGCGCCAAGCAGCGATAGGTAGCGAGATGCAACTAAATGAAAACGGTGCTACTCACCGGGTGGATCCCAGATCAGCCAGTGTCGACCCCGCGAACGCGTTGAGGGTTCCGCACCGGCGTCGCCCACAGGTTCTTCGGACCTTGGCCTTCCTGGGTGAGCCGGACGGCGTCCACCATACGTCTGGTCAACGATCACGAGCCGCTGTCCGCGGTTTGAGGCTGAACCTACGGTGGACGCCTCTGTTTTCCGACCACAGCGGCACGCCGGAACGCAGCAGCGTCCACCCGTAGTATCGGCTCGGCATAAGCTCCCCTACGTTGAGCTGGCCCAGAAGACGCATAAGTTCCAGCGCTGTGGATCGACGTTCTTCCTGCCTCCTATGCACATCATCCTCGAAACCGAGACCGCGGGCTGTGGCGTCCTCGGTATCGAGTCTGGCCTGCTGATCCCTCCTCCTCTTGTTGGCTCGCGCTCGAATCATTTCGGGCATATCCCCCGGGCTTGGCAGTCGGGCCGAAATGCTCAGCTCACTCTGCTCTGCAACTGCCGGCAGGCTCGCACGCCGTTGCCGCATTTCAGTCATGTGCCGCTCGCTGGCCAGATAGCCGACCATGGGGGAAGGACAGAGGAATACCTGAAGGCGCCCATGACGCCCGAACTCGCAGTGCGCATAGTCGACAGCCTGCCCAGCCCACGCATGGTAAGACCCCAGATTCATGTCCTCCACGGGGCGCTTGAACTCCACCCCGAACGCTGGCTCTTCGTCGAACCAGGGCTCGGGATCACGTGGAACTAGAATCGCATCGATTCTCACGGGCTCGCACCCCCGGTACAATCCAGGCACTTGCTCCTGGATGTGGAACCACTTTTCGAGCACGCCCAGGACGTGTGTGCTGAGCTCCCGCTCGGTCTTGAAAGCTTCGGCCTTCGGGAATATCCAGTCCCCTGCGTAGTTCAGCATCGCGCCTCCCGGCAGCCGACCTACCCTCGATGCTGCCCTGTCTGGCTTCTCCGCAAGAGACCGATACGAGCCAAGATCAGGCCGGGTGCTGCCCGGCACCGGAGCTCAGCGAGGTCGGCACCTCCTCCACCGAGCCCCTCCCCCTCGCCGCCGTGAGCGCCAGTCCTCCCTACCACTCATCGGCGTCTCCGTACCTTCCGGGACACGTTCCGCAGGGATGTTCAGCGCTAGACCGACCATCCGTAGCGGGAGAAGGAGGGACCTCCACCGTGGTAGGCGACCAGTGCCTGCACGGAGGTCGGGAACGCGGGCTCGGGCAGCTGACCTGCAGCGACCCACCGGGCAGCCAGGTGCTTGTCCGGCTCGGTGTTGGTCAGTTCGCCGGACCACGTCTCGGTGGCGAAGACGAAGAGGACGAACTGCCCGGCCTGGTCCCAGCCCTGTTCGACGTGGATCACGTGGACGAGTACGAGATCTGCCGGATCGACGAGCAGACCGGTTTCCTCTTCGAGTTCACGAGCGGCGGCCTCGTCGAGGGCTTCGCCCGGCTCGGCCTTGCCGCCCGGGACCGTCCAGGCCGGCTGCGGCAACCAGTTTCGGGCGGCGTAGTGCACGGCGGCAATCGTGTCGGTGTCCTTGTCGTGGACGATCACGCAGACCGAATTGCGACTGTTCATAGCACTGTTGTTCGTCAAAGTACCCAGTCCTTGTCAAGCGCCACGGGTGTCAACGGCGAGGCAGGCGACTCAGGCCGACCCCGCGGCCGGGATGTGTGGGTCCTGCTCGGCAATCGAGCGGGAGGAGGTCGGCGTCGATGCGAGAGAAGACCAAGTCGGTCATTTGCTCCGGGGTCCCGATGCACCTGACGGGCGCCTGCGGGCGGTGTATGGCCCGGGGGTAGGTGGCCGGGTCGTAGTCGTTGGTGAGCGTGTAGGCGTGGAAGCCGTGCTCGCGCAGGTTGTCGATGATGCCGGTGGTGCTCTCGCCCTGCTTGGCCAGGAGTCTGGGGGTGACTTCCACGACCAGTTCCGCGTCCTCGCGCAGGCGCGGAAGCGCGGGCAGCAGTCCCCTGACCGCCGCCGCCTCGGCGCCCTCGACGTCGATCTTGATGACCCGGGCGGTGGAGAGCTCGGCCTGACTGAGCAGCTCCGCAAGTGGCGCGGTCGGCACGTGGAATGTGGTGTGGACGTGGCGGGGTCGAACCGCAGTGGTGTGGCCGAGGTTGGCCGGGTCCTCCAGGTAGAGGATCAGCGTGCCGGTGGTGTCGGAGGCGGCCGAGCGGACGCTGCGGATGTTCGTGCGGTGGTTGGTAGTGGCTGCGCCGACGAGGTCGTCGTGGAACTGCGGGGTGGGCTCGATGGCGACGACGTGGCCGGTCGGTCCGACTGCGTGGGAGGCAAGGAGGCTGAACGCACCGCGGTGGGCCCCGACGTCGACGAAGGTATCCCGCGGCCGCAGGCGGTCGCGCAGGAAGGCGCTCAGGTTCGGCTCCCACTCGCCGAAGAGGTAGTGGTAGCGCTGAATGACGTCGCTGGTGGTGACGGTGACCAGGTCACCCGAGCGCAACCGGGCGGTGGTGTGAAGGGGATGGGTTCGAAGGTGATCGTCGAGGAAACGGTCGACGAGCGGGCGCTTGCCGACTGTTCCGGGCGCGTGGCGGACGTAGGCCCGCACCAGGCGGGCGAGGGCGGCGGCGAGCACGCGTGTCTCCTTCGGGTGGTGGCGGGTTCGGAACGCGGTTCCCGGAGCCGGCCGTGGTGGCAGACTTGCCGGTGAACGCCGGTAGCGGTGAGGGGAGTCGTCGGTGGCCGAGAGTTCTCCAGTGGTGTTCTTGCTGGTGGGGCTCACCGGTTCGGGAAAGACGACCTACGCTCGGCGGAAGCTGGAGCGGCAGGGCGCGGTGCGGCTTTCGGTGGACGAGGTCGTCCACGAGCGGCACGGTCGGTACGGCGTCGACTACCCGGAGCACACCTACTTCGAGAAGGAGGCCCCGGTCGTCGCCGAGTTGCACTCACGGCTGGTCGAGCTGGTCTCCGAGGGCCGGGATGTGGTCTGGGACCACGGGCTGTGGCCGCGCAAGGACCGCGATGCGATGAAGAAGCTGGTGGAGTCGGCCGGCGGGCGCTGGCGGCTGCTCTACTTCCCCGTCGATCGGGACGAGCTGCTGCGCAGGCTGGCCGAGCGCAACCGGAGAGGTGACGCGAACTCGCTGATCGTGACCCCTGAGGCTTTGGACGACTTCTTCGCGCGGTTCGAGGCGCCTCAGAATGAGGGCGAGGAGATCGTGGAGCCGGGCCGGCTCTGACGGGGCGGGCGCCAAGCGGTGTGGATCCGGGCGGCTTCGGTGGCCCAGTCATCGGGCATGTGGTCGAGGGTGACGTGGCGGAAGCCGAGGCGGGGGTCGGAGACGTCGATGCGGTTGTTGTGGCGGTCGATGTGCTGAAGCAGGCGTGTGGCCTCGCTGCGGACTGCCGGGGTGTGCTCGGTCCAGGCGCCGCTTGTGAAGTGGTCGACGCGGCGACGCAGGTCGTCTACGACGCCGGAGCGCCATTTGAAGTGGTGGACGCACGCGAGTGTGTGGGGGTCGGGCTTGCGGCCGGGGGCGCGGTGGTTGCCGGAAGCGACGGCGGCGTCCGAGAGTGCGAGGACGATCTTGCGGGGGTCTCCGTGCAGGAGGCGGTGGGTGAGGTGGCCGCCGAGAGGGAAGGTGCGGTCGAGTCCCTCCTCGGGGCGCCAGAGGGCGAGGCGGCCGTCGGCGCTGACGCGGTCGAGCATCAGCCCGCCCACCACGGCTCGGCCGTTCTCCTCGGCTGCCTCGGTGACCTCGGCGAGCGGGGCCGGGTGGGTGTGGAACTCGTCGGAATCGGCGAGCAGGTGCCAACCGGGGCCGGCCTGTTCGCGCAGCGCGTCGCGCAGTTCGGAGTTGGTGTGCTCGTGCCATGGACCCGTGCTGACCTGGCCGGTGGGCAGGCCGAGTTCCCGGGCGGTGGCCAGCAGTTTGTGGCGCCCGGCATCGGGGACGTGCTGGGGGAAGTGGAAGGCGAGGTGGAAGCGCTCGACGCCGAGCCGGCGATAGTGGGTGGTCCACGCGGTCAGCAGGGCCGGTTCGACCGGGCCGACCACAGCAATCAAGGTGGGGGAGGCGGGCGTCATCGGTACTCCTTGACCAGGTCGGTGTAGGTGTCAGTGAGGTAGGCGGCCTGTTCGCGGGCCGGGAGCATGCCCACCGCTGCGGGGGCCCGCGACCCCGGTCGGGCAGGCGGCGCGGCCTGCAGCCGGTCGAGGGTCATGGCGAGGGCGTCCGGGTCGCCAGCCGTGAAGGGCCGGGCCCAGGACTGTCCGGCCAGCCGCTCGGTCAGGTCCGGGTCGTGGTCGGAGACGATCAGCGGCACCCCGAGCCGGGCGGCGTCCATGACCAGTCCGGACTCCTTGCCCGTCCCGGGACGCCGGGCCACCAACGCGGCATCGGCGGCGGCGTAGACGAGTCGTAGGACGTCTTCGCCGACCGGGCCGGGCACGATGTGGACTCGGACGAGGGGTAGGCGCTGCCAGCGTTCGAGCACCGTGGCGTCCAGCGGAGTTCCGCAGACCAGGACGTGCAGCGGCTCGGTGACGCGGGCCAGGGCGGCATCGACGGTGGTGATGTCCTTGTACGGCCACCAGCCGCCGATCAGGCACACGGCCGTCGCACCGGCAGGGATGGTGAAGGCGGATCGGGCGCCCTCGCTTTCGGCCTCGGTCAGGCGCCGGCCGTCGTCGACCGCGAATGCCCGTACCCGTCCGGGCAGGTGGGGGAAGCTCCGCCGGAGCCGATCGCGGACTGCGGTGGTCGGGTACAGCGCGACCACGCGTTTCTCGCCCCGGCCTGCCAGCCGACTCAACAGGCGGAGCGGTCGGTCCTCGGTGGTGACGAGTTCGTGGATGAACCGCAGATGTCGGCCGCCGCCGAGCAGGGCGGCAGCATCGTGCAGGGCCTCGCTCGCACTGAGGATCACCACCGCTCCGGGCTGCGGGGCGAGACGACGGGCAGTGCGAAGGCACGCCGCCTCGGTCAGACAGCGAGCGATCAGGGTGACCTGGTGCGGTAGCCGACGCAAGCTCACCGGCCGGCTGCGCGAGGCGAAGAGCCGCTGACCGACAGCCGAGACGCGTGCCGCCGCTCGCGCACCGGCCAGCAGCGTTTTCGCCGTCGGACCCACGGGGCCTGTGGTGATGCGGGCGCCGGCACGCCGCAGCGGACCGAGGCCGTCTGCGATCCCCTCCGGGGTGATGACCAGGGCGCCCGGGCACGCGGCGGCGAGTGCGATCAGCGTGCGCTGGTGGTGCCCGCCGCCTCGGTGGGCATACGGCTCGATCAGGACCAGCGGCCCGGAGTGGGTACTCATCCGGCGATCGCCTGCTCGCCGTGCAGCGTGGTGAAGTGCCGGTGCAGCCAGCTCGGGTCGTTGAGCGCCTCGAACCGCTCGGGGTCGCGGGCCGCCGAGTGGGCGAAGTCGCACCCGTCGCGGGCACCGGCCGCCGCGTAGTGCGCGAAGTCGCCGTCCTTGCTCGTTGTCCAGGCCATGATGCGTTCCTGGGCCGAGGTGTCGGTCATGCCGTACTCGCTGCCGCGCGCGAGCATCGCGCACTCGCGGAAGCCTGCCTTCCAGGCGTGGAACGGGGTCTGGTTGAACAGCGTGGTGCCGGCGGTGTGCTCGCTGAACTCGACGCGTCCGGGTAGCGCGGCCAGCACGTCGACGGCCTGACCCATCTCGCGCAGCGCACCGGTGCGAATCAGTTTGAGACCGCCGTAGCCGTAGGTGAGGCCGTTGACCGGGTTGACGGCCCGCCAGACCCGCATGGACACCCCGTCCGCCAGCGGCTCCACCTCGGCGGCGGGGAACGCGTGGTCGATGGCGAAGTCACCGTCTGCGAGGAAGAACTGGTCGGTGTCGACCAGTTCGGCCGTCAGCCGGTAGGCGCGACGCATCCCGCGTACCCCGTGCAGACGCTTGACGGTGTCGCCCAACACCCGGGACAGGCGGGTGTACAGGGAGTCGGCCAGCGGCTCGTCGTAGGAGAGCAGGACCGCGTCGTAGCCGCTCACTTGATCGCCTCCAGGTAGCGGGTGGCCACCGCGGCGGGCGCAAGATCGGCGGTGGAGGCGTGCGCCCGCTTGGCGTGCAGCAGGTAGAACTCCGGGTCCGTGGCGAGGCGGTCGGCGATCCGGACGGCTTGGTCGTCGGTGTCGAACAGCAGCTCGGGGTCGATGTGCTCGGCCGGCCAGCCGGTGCGTGGGCCGATCACGGGCAGGCCCATCGCCTGGCAGTCGATCACCGACATGGACCAGGGGCAGCCGGGCCGAAACGGCGCGATGCCGAAGTGGGCTTCGGCCAACAGGTTGCGGTAGCGGATGCGGTCGCCGCGGTCGGAGGCGATCGCCACACCATCGACGGCGGCCAGCTCTCCCAAGTGCTGCTCGGGGCTTGGGTCCAGGCGGACGCGCTCGGGGCTGCGGGCGCCGAACAGGTCCATCACCGTGAGCCGCACCGGGGCCTCGGCGACGAGCCGGCGAGCGAGCCGGGTGAAGCAGGAGGTGCCGTAGTGGGCGTACAGACGGTGGTTGTAGATGCCGGTGGCCTGCCCTGCCGGCGGGGTGATGTCGGCTGGGTCGCGCACCAGGCGCACGTCCCTGGGAGCGGGCACCACGTGCAACTTCTCGCCGAGGAGTTCCACGCCGGTGCGGGCGGCAGCCGCGCTGGTCCAGGAGGCCGCGGTGGAGGAGTGGACCAGGACGCGGTCGCAGGCCGCCAGGCCCGCGGCGAAGGCCAGCAGCACACTGCGGCCCAACCCGCCGTCGTCCATCGCCGGGTCCAGCTCCAGCTTGCCGGTCTCGGTGAAGGAGAACGGCAGGTAGTGGCAGTAGCCGGCGATCCGCGCGTCCACTCCGGCCTCCAGCAAGGCGGCCCGGATCGCCGGCGCGGCCTCGATCTGGTTGGCCACGACGACCTCGGGCCGGTGGTGCCGGAACAGCCGCACCATCGCGCCCATGCCCGGGTTGAAGCGGGCCCGGTACTTGGTGGTCGGCGAGGCGGTCCGGGTGAAGTGCACACGCTCGTCGCCTGCCGGGATCGGGGAGGCCACGGTCACCTCCACGCCGGCGTCCACCAGGGCGGGGGCGAGCAGATCGGCGAAGGTGAAGCCGGAGTCGGCGGTCAGGCGGCCGGCGTTGGAGACGTTGAGCAGGTAGAGCAGGCGCATCGCGTGCGACCCTCCTTCTCGGAGCCCGGGGCTCGACCCGGGTCGGTGAAAGAAGGAAACTGGCGATCAGGACCGTGACAACATGATGAATTGAGATCACTCACGGTTCACTCATCTCATCCGGCGGCCAGGGCGGGGTTTCGATGGACGCGCGGGACGACACCCTGACGGTCGAGCAGGCCGCCGAGGCGTTCGCAGCGGAGATCGCCCATTGGCGCGAGGTGCGGGGCCTGTCCAAGCGGAAGTTGGCCATCAGGATGGGCTTCGACCCGTCGTACGTGAGCCACGTGGAGTCCGGGCGGCACAAGCCCACCGAAGACTTCGCCCGCCGAGCCGAGGACATCCTGAACGCGGGCAAGGCTCTGTGGAAGCGCTGGTTGGACTTTGAGGCGGCCAGAAGCCGAGCCGCGCCGGGCACCGCCCCGCCGGCGCACCGCCGGACAGAGCAGCCGTACGCGACCGGATCGGCGATCATCGTCGAGCACGACGCCGCCCGCCTGGAGTTCGACGGTGCCGGCTACCGGCTGACGATGCGCCGGCTGCTGCGCAACACCGGCGGCGAGCCGATCACCCGCTACCTGATCCGCATCAGCGTGGACCGCTACCCCGGCGAGCCGGAGCGCTCCAACACGCACTATCGCGAACACCCGCTGACCTGGGACGAACTCGCGCTGACCGCGACCTGCCGCGGGGAGACAATGAATTGGCAGGCCAAGCACGACCGCGACGCGTTCAAGGAGGTTTGGCTGCTCTTCGAGAACGAGCAGGGCCGGTTCCCGCTGTACCCGGGCGAGTCGGTGTGGATCGAATACGCCTACACGGTCGGCGAGGAGAAGTGGGGCCGCTGGTTCCAGCGCGCGGTCCGCCTGCCCACCGAGCATTTGGAGGTCGAACTCGCCTTCCCCGCCGAGCTCGACCCGGCGGTCTGGGGCACCGAGACGTCGATGACCTGCGAAGCGGTGCCGCTGCGAACCGCCCCGATTCGGCGGGACGAAGCCGGCTTGCGGGTCTTCTCCTGGAGCACGTCCACGCCCACCCTCCACGCCCGCTACCGTCTCGAATGGCGATTCCGAGCCCGACCCGAACGAACACGACACGATCCAAGGGGAGTTCAGGTGACCCAGGTGCGGCCCAGCGACCAGATGCATGGCCTCGGCGTCGTCCAGGAGGGCGCCCTCATCCTCGCCGAGCCCGCCCACCCCTTCGACCTGCCGACCGAGCGCCGAAGCGCCGAGGAGGTCGTCGAGAAGCTGTTCACCGCGATGGAGCGCATCGGCCAAGTCCATCCCTTCGCCAAGGGCATGGGCATCGCGGCACCGCAGATCGGGATCGGCCGCGCCGCCGCCATCGTCCGGCCCGCCGATCCCGACGCCCCGCCGATCGTCCTGCTGAACCCGCGCATCATCGAACACGCCGACGAGACGGACGAGCAATTCGAAGGCTGTCTGTCCTTCTTCGACGTCCGCGGCCTGGTTCGCCGTCCCCTGCGGATCACCGTGGAAGCCACCAACCTGGACGGCCAGGCGACGGTCACCACCTACGAACGCGGCCTCGCCCGCCTGATCCACCACGAAATCGACCACCTCGACGGCCTGCTGTACACCGCGCGTATGCGCGCCGACGTCGAGCCCATCCCCGTGGAGCAGTACCGGCAGACCGGCCGCGCATGGTCCTACGACCGGTAGCCACGAGGGCCCCACTGAGCCGGAGCCACGTGGTTGCAGTTCCGGTTGCCTTCACCCTGCCCAGCGCCGTTCAAACCCGGCTAGCGGGTTGCTGTGCCGCAGGTCAAGACACCTACGACCATCGCTGGGCGAGCAAATGATCCCTTGGAAAGCTCCGTGCCTGCTCCGAGTACCACGACGGGGTGGACTGGGCTGCCGCTGCCCGGGTTGCCGAGCGGGTCCTGGCCCAGGCCAGTGACAGAGTCGACATGGCCGTCCGTGTGGGCGACGACCCGGAGATCGCTGTCGTGCTCGCGGACGTCGTCGAGGGCGTACATCCACTCCCACGCCTGCCCCAGCGGGTCCCCCCCAAAGACGCTCGGCGCACGGAACGCTGTGCCACGTGGCGACCACGACCCCACTGAGATACGCCACCTTGTCCCCGGTGAAGAACGCGAGGTCGCCCTTCGCGATACGACTGGCCCGGAAACGTTCACACGCCTCTGACCCGGGGTGGCCCCCCACACGCAGGCCGACCCGTCGGGAAACGACGCCGACAGCTCCCGAAAGGCCCTCCCCGGTACGACCTTCTCGTGGTCGAGGAACGGAACACGTCGGGCGATCGTGGCGTCGTAGTGCCGTTTCACCGGCTTCTGCGACAGCGCCGCCGGCTGGAAGAAGACGCACAACGGACCCCCGATCCCGAGCGTGGAGATCCCACACAGGCTTCCCTTCGTCGTGAAGGACTGGGCGTTCCGCGACACCCGCCTGGCCGCGGAGACCGACGAGGCCGTCGCCCGGGCGGTAAGGCCAGACCGATGCCCGCCGTGGCACCGGTGATCAGCGCGGTGCGCCATGGTGCGTGACGCGGGCGGGTGGCGCCGGCGGCGGGTGCCGGGGCGCTCACCCGCGTGGCCCGTCGGCGGGAGTGAACTCCTCGGCGATGCGCAGGAGTTCGCGAACGCAGCGGCGGACGAGGCACGTGTGATCAACTGCGAGATCACCCTGGAGGAGCTCCACGTACGACAAGGACCGGCGCGAGGTCATCATCGGCCGCTTCTTCGTCGGCTACCAGGTCTCACCCGGCGTCCCGGTCGTCACCGTCGTCCAGATCGTTGGGCCCATGCAGAAGGAGAGAATGCGGCATTCGTCGGCGAAGTCGGCCCCACGAATACGAAGAGCACCCGGCTGACAGGTGAACCAACGTGTACTCCAAAGAGATTCGCTTCGCGGCAGACAGCAATAGGTGGCAAGATGCAACTAAATGAAAACGGTGTTACCCACCAGTAGAACCCCAGGTCATCCAGCGTCGGCCCCGCGACGCGGGGATGGTCCCGTCTTCCGCCATGGCGGGCACCGGGGCGGGCAGTCGGCCCCGCGACGCGGGGATGGTCCCGCCTCCTGCGCCGCGCCGTCGCCGACGGCCCCGTCGGCCCCGCGACGCGGGGATGAGCCGCTGAGCGGGGCTCAGTTCGCCTGCCCCCACCTGTCGGCCCCGCGACCGCGGGGATGAGCCTCCGCCTGCTCGACCACGACGGAGGCCCGCCGCGTCGGCCCCGCGACCGCGGGGATGAGCCCGCGGTACAGGCGTACGAGTCGGCCCCATGCCTGTCGGCCCCGCGACCGCGGGGATGAGCCCCCCGAGGCCGTCCCGACGGTCTAACCCCAGGAGTCGGCCCCGCGACCGCGGGGATGGTCCCGGACCTGTACACGTCGTCGTTCGCCGGAGTGCGTCGGTTCCGCGAACGCGGGGATGGTCCGGGTTGGCACCGAGGTTCGGTGCCAACCTTTCGTCGGCCCCGCGAACGCCGGCTCGTCGCCGACGCACTGCCCGGGCATCCGCGGTCGAGAAGCGTCGTTCCGAGGGAATCCAACTCCTCGGGTGGCGACTCGACGGCAGACGATGCATGCTCGTCGTGATCGCTCGATCACCTCACGTATTGGAGTCGTGTCGTGCGTATTCGTCATGCCGCTTTCGCCGTCGCCATGGTCGCCGTCGCCACCATTCCCCTGGCCTCCGCCGCCGATGCGGTGCCGGCGGGGGACCGGGACTGCAAGGACTTCGCCACCCGCGAGCAGGCCCAGGCCGCGTTCGATCTCGATCCCTCCGACCCGGAGCGCCTGGACGCGGACAACGACGGCCTCGCCTGCGAGGAACGCCCCTCCGTCCCCGGCAGCGCGAACACCACCACCCCCGGAGCCGTGCCGGCACCCCCCAGCGCCGCCACCGTCCCGGCGGGGGCGGCCGAAGGTTCCGCCGCGGTCGTCGGCCGCACTCCCACCGGGGCGGTGGCCACCGGCTTCGGCCCCACCGACCCCGGGCACGGATGGCTCGCCGGCGGTACCGCACTGATCGCCGCCGGCCTCACGACCGGGGTCGCAACCGTCATGGTCCGCCGCCGACACACGCCGCCCCGCACGGCCTGACTCCACGGCCCCGCGCGGACGGCCGAACTCCAACGAGGCCCTCCCCGGCCGGGGAGGGCCTCGTTGGTGAGGGCGTTCCAGAGGCCACAGGGTCGCCGGAACCAGGACCGGGGCGGCTCGCGCCGCCGTGGCGGACAGCAGTTCGCGCAAGCCCGTGGCGACCCGCTGCCGGCCCCACCCGTCAAAGACCGGCCATGGCCGCCTCGGCCGGACTCGAATGCCTGGAGCTTCCACAACCGCCACCCGCCCGGTACACCCGAGGGGATTGCCCGCGATCGTGCCGACCTCGGTCGGTCCGGATCGATCACCGCATCGACGCACAGAGTCGGCACTTGGATGAACTACCGTGGTGTCGGCGGAGGTTCACCGCGCCGAACACGACGCCCGGGTGGCATGATGCAACCGAGCGAAAACGCTGTTACCGACTGGTAGAACCCCAGGCCATCCGTGTCGGCCCCGCAAGCGCGGGGATGGTCCCGTCGAACACATGGCGGTACAGGGGACGAACGGGTCGGCCCCGCGAGCGCGGGGATGGTCCCGCGACCGGCTCGCCGCTGCCGTGCAGCGCGTGGTCGGCCCCGCGAGCGCGGGGATGGTCCTCGGACACCGGAGCCCGCGATTTCGCCGGGGAAGTCGGCCCAGCGAGCGCGAGAATGGTTCCCGAGATCACCCTCGATGACGCGCTGCGGGTGCGTCGGCCCCGCATCCGCGGGGATGGTCCCTGGCGCGTGGCGTGGGTGCCGTCCATCGCCACGTCGGCCCCGCGTCTGCGGGGATGCTCCCGGGTCCACACCAACGTGCGCCACCCGGTCCCGGTCGGCCCCGCGAACGCGGGGATGGTCCCGGGATGTCGTCCGAGCAGTGGGTGAGGACGTGGTCGGCCCCGCGTCCGCGGGGATGGTCCCGTTCCGATCCCCGCGCTGCCCACGTTGGTGCCGTCGGCCCCGCGTCCGCGGGGATGGTCCTCCACATAAGCGCAGTAAATGTCGGCCCCGCGTCCGCAGGGATGGTCCTCTCCGGTTCGGGCTCAATTTCGCCGTAGAGCCGTCGGCCCCCAAGCGGCCGGGGTGTGCGTCCCTGGCGTCGGCTACCGATCACGGCGGTTGCGGTGCCACCCTGGGAGACTCGACATTCAGGAGGAGTCGTGCCCAGAACCACCGTCGTCCGCGGGGAGCGCATCGAGCTGCCGAACACGCTGGGGGAGATTCGCGCCGCCCTTCCCGAGGACCGCCGCGACGAGTTCGACAAGGTCATGTCCCAGACCCCCCTCGATCAGATCGAGCGCCGAGCGATCATCGACTGGGCCCTGCCCCCCGAGGCCCACGAGGACGACGACGAGGCATCCCGCCGGATCAAGGCCGGCGACTTCGACTGGACCGGGTGGGTCGACGGCGACGGCAACGCCGTGGTCCGGTGACGTCGTGAGCCGCTACCGCGTGCAGTACAGCAACGAGGCCGAGGAGGGACTGAAAGGCCTGACACCGAGCCGCATAGCCACGTTCAAACAAGCCGTGGACTCCACGATCGGCAACGACCCATACGCCCACGGCTCCACACAGGTGGGATCCGACCGCGACCGCCGGGACGCCACCGTCACGGGCATCGTCATCCGCTACGACGTCAGCGGCTCGGTACTCGTCGTCTCCGTCAGCCGCGTCATCGCCTGGTAGACCAGGCCACCCGACAGGCCGCCTGTCATCCACAAGCCACCGATTACCGCGCGGACGGGCCTCGACTGCCGTCCCCGGAAGGGCACGCAGGGGAGTGCCGCCGAGGAGACTGTCGGGTGAACCACCGTGGAATCAAGGGAGATCCGCTTCGCGCGCCAGCAATAGGTGGCAAGATGCAACTGAACGAAAACAGTGTTACCCACTGGTAGAACCCCAGGTCATCCAGTGTCGGCCCCGCGAACGCGGGGATGGTTCCACGACTCCAGCAGCACCCTGCTCGGCGGCGGCGTCGGCCCCGCGAACGCGGGGATGGTTCCCGATTCACCGCCGCCGCCGACGCCCACGAGGCGTCGGCCCCGCGAACGCGGGGATGGTTCCGGTGACCGTGTAGGCGGCCGTGACGTACCGGCGTCGGCCCCGCGAACGCGGGGATGGTTCTGGCTCGGCGGGCCGGCGGAGCAGGCCGCCCTCGTCGGCCCCGCGAACGCGGGGATGGTTCCCGGCCCACGCGAGGCTGCTGCTCGCGCAACGCGTCGGCCCCGCGAACGCGGGGATGGTTCGCGGGAGCGCGAGGACGCGGAGCGCCGGGGGGGTCGGCCCCGCGAACGCGGGGATGGTTCCCGGCCCCCCGCGACCGGGGTTCCCGCACGGGGTCGGCCCCGCGAACGCGGGGATGGTCCCTGTGCGCCCTCGCCGACCACGTCGCGTCCGCCGTCGGCCCCGCGTCCGCGGGGATGGTCCCGGCATCCACGAGCGCTACCTGCTCGTCATCGTGTCGGCCCCGCGTCCGCGGGGATGGTCCCGTGGATCTCGGCATCCGGCCGGTGCGGGCCGAGTCGGCCCCGCGTCCGCGGGGATGGTCCCCAGTGGCCCGACTCGGCGCGGCTGCGGCGCGCGTCGGCCCCGCGTCCGCGGGGATGGTCCCACATGGCGGCGGACGGGGTGATCCCGCACGGGGTCGGCCCCGCGTCCGCGGGGATTGTCCCCGCACGGAGCCGTCGGCGGCCTGGGCGAGGGAGTCGGCCCTGCGAACGCGGGGATGGTTCCAGATCGTACGTGCGCCGCATGTTGGCCAGCGTGTCGGCCCCGCGAACGCGGGGATGGTCCCTTGTCCACGTCGGCATCCCCGCCGAGGATCACGTCGGCCCCGCGAACGCGGGGATGGTCCGAATCGAAGCAGCCCGGGACCACGGCCAGTCTGCGGGCCGTCCTACGAACGGTGCATTGGGGACGAACTGCGGAGACGACCACCGACAACATGAGTTCGACCTACCGTGGCCCTCATGACATCCACCGACCCCTTCTCCGAGATCGTCGGGCGGAGCGCAATCGAGGCCGCCCTACGAGGTATTGCGCCTCGTCCCGTCACGAACACGAAGTACTGCGTGCGGATCGCCGGACGCGCCTACCCCCCGAAACAGGTCGCTCGTACATACACCGGTGTGCAGACGTTCAATACCCGACTGGCGCAAAGGTTCCTGCGACTCAACGGGTTCGAGATCCACAAGCATTAGCTACATACCGAACGAAAAAGGTGTCACTCACGGTAGATTCCCAGGTCATCCAGGGTCGGCCCTGCGTACAGGCGGGGATGCTCCCGGCGGCTTCGTCACCGTCTCAACTCCGTCGCATGGGCGCCGCGAACTCGGGGATGACCCCGCGGCGTTCGTCGCGACCGATCGGGGCGACGTCGGCCCCGCGAACGCGGGGATGTGCCGATCGAGACAATCGCCGTCGCCATGCGCATCCCGTCGGCCCTGCGAACGCAGGGATGGTCCCTGGTCGGCGTCGCTGCCGAGTACGGCGAGCTGGTCGGCCCCGCGAACGCGGGGACGGGTCCTCTTTTGCGGCTTCGGGGCCTTGCCCCACTTCGTCGGCCCCGCGAACGTGGGGATGGTCCCGCGTCCGCGGGGATGGTTCCATCAAGGTCGAGGGCGTCCTGCCGTACCGCACGTCGGCCCCGCGAGCGCGGGGATGTTCCCGGCGACTACTTCGCGGGCATGGCCAGCGCCGTGTCCGGATTCCGAAGCAGAACGCGTCGTTCGCCACGACCGTGCTTGGAGACCGACGCAACTCAGCGTATCGCCCCGCCCCGAACACACTTCGCGAATCGACTTTCAACCAGCCCGAAGGCCGGTCACCATGTTGTCGTGTGCGCGCACGAGCGCCACGTCCACCGGGTTGCGACGCCCCTCGACCCCGCGCGACCACCACCCGCGTACCGCCTCCGACACGTAGTGCTGGCTGCGATCGTCGGTCGCCCCGACGGGCGACCGCCACAGCTGTCGGTAACGGCGGATGTCGTCCTTCGACTCGTTGCGATCCCCGGTCGACCCGAAGGTCGACCGCCACCCAGCCATCTCACGCCGGAGGCGGCGGCGCTCCTCGTTGCGACCCTCGGCCGACCCGAAGGTCGACCGCCACCCCGGCCTCAGGATCGCCGACGTAGACCACCACGACGTTGCGACCCTCGGCCGACCCGAAGGTCGACCGCCACCCTGATCGAGCAGGGAAATCCCGCCGGAAGCAATGAGTCTGGAAGTCCGTGGACATTGACTTTCAGCAACAAAACGGACCTTCGGCTTCGGCGCAGCTTGCGTGTCGCATGTGTGCTCAAGGTTCCGAAGCAGAACGCATTGTTCCCTGCGACCGTAGTTCGAGACCGACGCGACCGCAGCCTATCGCCCGGTCACGAACCACACTCCGGAACCGGTCCGAGGTGGACGAGTGGCGACCGCTCCTTGTCGGAGGCTCACCCGGCTGCGGTGTCACTTCGACCCGCTCTACATGTCTCGATGGGGTGGTGTCTTTTCCATGTGGTTCGCGTGGCGCTGTCGAGCGACGTGGAGCAGTTCCTCGGTGAGTTTGTCGCGGTTGACGCCTCGGGTTTTCAGGGCGTGGCAGTTGGGGCAGAGCGCGATCATCACTTCGGGGATGTCTCTGCCGCCGTGGGCGAGGTCGTGGATGTGGTCGACTTCGAGAATGGGCTGGCCGGCGTCGGTGAGTTCGGTGGGGTGGCCGAGGCAGCGTGGGCTCTCGCAGGAACCGGCGCTGCGTTCGAGTACGGCCTGGCGGGCGCTGCGGCTGCGGGCTCGTCTGACGACCGCTCGTTCAACGGTGTTGCCGATTCGGTCGTCGGCGCCCTGGGTGGCTCTTTGGTTGAGGAGTGCGTAGGGGTTCGTGGTGTTGCTCGGGGTGGTCCGCAGATGTTCGTTGATCGTGTCCTCGAGGGACGAAGTCGCCAGGAGTTCGTGTACGGAGGGCGGCCACGTTTCCGGGTCGTCCGAGGGAACGGGCTGGAGCAGCCAGGTGTCCCCGCTCGAGGGGGATGGTCCCGCACAGCGTCCGACGGCCACTGCCCGAGTCTCGAAGTACCGGCCCCCTGGTCCGTCGGGGCGGCTGACGCGGACGGTGCGGGTCGCGGCGCGGGCGTGTTCGAGCGCCAGGTCGGTTCGGGTGTCGGGGGCGGTGTATTCGATGAGGTCGGTCTCGGGGATCGGTCCGTCCCCGTTCGGGTCGCCGGGCTCGTAGCGCAGTTCCAGGACCTGGTGCTGGACGTCCGCGGTGACGCCAGGCCCGTGCGGAACCGCAGCCGAGGCCAGGGCGTGAGGACGTACCCATTCGGACAGTCCGGGCGGGGCTGGATCGAAGAACTTCGTCAGTACGAGGTCGATTGCGGCTTCGAGGACCCGGGGGTCGTCCGCCAGCAACTTGTGGTCCGCAGCAGGGAATCCGGTGAGTGGGTTGTCCCGGTTCAGATTCCCCAGCGTCGGGCGTTGCGACGGTGCCAGGTGTTCGGTGCCGTCCACCTCCCACAATCCGTCGTTGCGCAGGGCCCAGAGCGGGTACAGCGCCTGGGCGTTCAGGTCGCGGGCGTTGCCGAACCTCTTGCCCAGGTCGGTGAGAGCCTCGCGGAGGACAAGCCACCGTTGCCGGCTGGGTGCGTTCTCGCGGACCTGTTTCAGGGCCCAGAGCAGCATCAACGGGCGGTGCAGCGCCGTTCGATCCCTGAATTGTTGTGGGGCCACCGCCTCCACGCGGGACAGGAACTCCGTTCCGGTCGTCGAGACTGCGGCATGTCGGTCGACCACGGAGAAGCCAAGGCGCTCCACGGCGGCGTTCGCCGCCGCGTGTCCGCCGCTGAACTGTTTCCTTGTCAACGGCCCTCGTTCCGGGTACTGATACCCGTACGCGGCTCCGACGAGTGCCTTGATGTCGTAGAGAGCGCCCCGATACTCGAGGAAGTAGCGGGTCGACCGACCGTATTCGTAACGCTTCAGGAACGCGGCCCGCTTGACCTCGTCGAACTCGTCGATCGCACGGAGAACCGCACTCCGCTCCGTCAGTTCTTTGAGTACCACAGCCCCTCCTCGACCACCGGGTTCCGCCCGACGATCGACAGGCTAACGCCGGGAAGAGACACACCGCGTGGCCGTGAGTGCCCCGAGGATCGGCCCGCATCCGCAGGGGTTCCTCCAGGGCACGCCTGCAGGGTCGATCGGGCCAGCGCCGCGGCGTCGGCCTTTCGATCCTCGGTCGACCCGAAGGTCGACCGCCACCCAGCACCAACTCGCCCTGGTCAGCGTGCACGAGGTTGCGCCCCTCGGTCGGTCGGCCCGAAGGTCGGTCGCCACTCGCCGCCCAAGGTGCCGGAGTCGACGTCGTCCGCCGGTTGCGACCCTCAGTCGAACCGAAGGTCGGCCGCCACTTGATGACGGGCGGAGTCTGGGCGGGCGACACGCGGTTGCGACCCTCGGTCAACCCGAAGGTCGGCCGCCACCCGGCGGCACGGTCAATCGCGGGCGGCTTCGGCGACGGCCCCGTCGTCCACTTCGACCACTTCGACGCCACCGTCACCCGATCGGCATCGGCGCCCGCGATCGAGGATGCGTGACTGCTGTACAACGCGTACGAGCGACGGAAAGGGCGATCGGCCCGACCGGCACGACAGCGAAGCGAGTGTCGAGACGCGGCCACGGGCCCGGGCGGCCTCGGAGTCGACATCGTCCGCCACCGGGGGCCTGGCTGCGGCGTAGGGCACCCACCCACCCGGCCTGCCGGGGCGGAGGCGGACGAATGGCTCGGCTCATTCCCTGCGCGGCGTATCCGCGGTCTCAGGTGACGATCGCGTGGAGTTTCCCGTCGGTGCTGCCCACGTAGACGACGCCGTGGTCGACCGTCGGGGCGGCGTAGATGGCTCCGCCCGTGCGATAGGTCCATTTCCTGACGCCCGCTCCGGCTTCGATGGCATACAGGTTCTTGTCCGCGCTGCCGACGTAGACGAGGCCGTCGGAGAGGGTGGGGGAGGCGACCTGGTCGCGGGCGGCGAAGGACCAGCGCCGGGTTCCGGTGGCGGCGTTGACGGCGTACAGGCTCTTGTCGTTGCTGCCGAAGACGACGAGTTCGCCGTCGGTGGCGGGCGAGGAGTAGATCGCACCGCCGGTCGCGAACGTCCAGCGGGTCCCGCCGGTTGCGGCGTCGAGTGCGTAGAGGTTGCGATCCCAGCTGCCGACGTAGACCACGCCGCCGAAGACCGCGGCGCCCGCGTGTATCGCGCTGCCGCTGGTGAAGGCCCATTTCCGGGTGCCGGTGCGAGCGTCGAGCGCGTAGAGATTGTGGTCCACGCTGCCGACGTAGACCACGCCGTCGACCACTGTGGGCTTCGCGTAGACGGCGTCGCCGGTGGTGTGGACCCACCGTGTCGCGCCTGTGGCGGCATCGAACGCGTACACGCGACCGGTGTAGCCGGCGCCCACCTGTAGCCCACCGCCTCCCATGTACACGACGCCGTCGACGACGGCGGGGGAGGAGGAGTCGGCGGTGCCCTCGATGGGGCTGGCCCATCGCCGCGTGCCGTCGGTCGCGTTGATCGCGTGCACGGTTCCCTGACGCGAGTTGCCTTCGCCGTCTCGTGTGCTGCCGACGAAGACGACGCCTTCGGCCAGGACGGGCGAGGAGTGGCATCGACCGCCGGTGGGGTAGGCCCACTTCCGGGTGCCGGTGGCGGTGTCGATCGCATGGAGATTGCCGTCGTCGCTGCCGATATAGGCGACACCGTTGCCGATCCCGGGCGTGGAGACGATCTCGCCGCCGGTGGTGGCGGTCCACTTCGGTGTGACCGGCGGGGTTGGTGTGCCGTCGGCGACGATCTTGTACGCGGCGGCAGCGGTGCCAGAGGCGATCGCGGCGGCACCCGCTCCCAGCCACAGCGCGCGACGCCGCGGGATGCGGCGACCCGAGGGCGAACTCGACACGCGAGGTGCGAAGGCGGCGAACGCCGCGTGGTCCTCCCGAGGGATCCAGATGTCCGTCGAGGAGTCGCGCTCGGGGATCTCCCGGGGCGGGGGTGTCCGGCGCGCCGGCGCCGGATCGGGGGACGTGCGGCGGGCTTCGGCGCGGAGGGCGGCGGACTCGGGTCTCGGTGCGCCGTCGTCGTCGCTGTCGGCATCCGAGGTCGCTGCGGCCGCCGGAACGGTGCGCTCGCGCGGGGTCGGTTCGCGCAGACGCCGTTGGACCTCGCTCGCGGACCCGGGGCGAGCCTGCGGATCCTTGGCGAGGAGTGACGAGGCGGTCGAGCCACGCGGGAATGCCGCGGCGATGGGCTCCGGGGGCGAGGGGCTCGCGATGGAGATGGGCGTACATCAGTGGGAGGGCGTCGGCGGCCGTGAACGGGGTTTGTCCGGTGAGGAGTTCATGGAGCACGCAGCCCAGCGAGTAGAGGTCGCTGCGGGCGTCGCCCGCTTTCCCCGTGTAGCGTTCGGGCGCCAGGTAGGCGGGCGTGCCGACGATTCGACCCGTCACCGTGGTCGCGGCGGTGTAGCGGGCTATGCCGAAGTCCAGGATCTTGATCCTGCCGGTCGGCGACAGCATGACGTTGGCCGGCTTCAGGTCGCGGTGGATGATCCCGGCCTCGTGTGCCGCCGCCAGGGCATCCGCGATCTGATGGGTCCAAGCGATCGCCGCGGCCACCTCCGGAAGGCGCTCTCGTCGCAGCACATGTGCCAGATCCTGGCCAGGCAGACGCTCCATGACCAGATACAGGGTGCCGTCCCCGTCCTGACCGACGTCGTGGAGAGTGACCACGCCGGGATGGTTGAGCGCCCCCACGGTGCGCGCTTCGCGAAGCAGGATTCCGGCGTCGGCGCCTTTGTCGAACGGCAACAACTTGACGGCGACCTCGCGCCCGATCCGCACGTCGCGAGCGGCCCACACCTCGCCCATGCCGCCGCGGCCCAAGGACTGCGACAACTGGTACCGGCCCGCCAACAGTCGCCCGACAGTCAACGTTTCCCCCCGTGGTAAGCGATCGCCGTGAGCAACGAGTATCGACCGCCGGGTAAGTGTCCCGGACACAGGGGTACTTCCGCGTCGGCGAGTGCGAACACGGTGTCATTCTGCGAGTGCTTCGAGCCCAGCGGCCCCGGGGTGGGCCGCGGCGGGTTCGTCGGGCCGACGGCCTCGCCTCGGGGGGCGTCACGGCGTTGCCGGAGCGTCGGCCCGACGAGCGCGACACCTCCGAGGACCGAATGGCGCGAACCTCACCTGTTGGGCACGCAGTCGGTGGAACCGTGCGGATGAGATACTCCGCGGCTACGTCGGACGTACGTCGAGGAGGCCGTCCTTCCCCACGAACCGCTGGCGTGGAGAAGGGGTTCGTGAGGCACGATGATGCCGAACACCTTGCTCCGGGCCCGTCAGTAGAGCAGGAGCTGATCCTGGGCATCCGCAGATGCCCCGGCACACATCGTCTCCAGCGGGCAGGCACTGCACAGAGGATCCGTCGGTCGGCACAAACTCGCCGCGAGCTCGACCAGCCCCAAGTGCGCGTTGCGGGCCTCGTCCCCGTAACCGATCAGTCGCGCCACCGCCAGGCGACCGTCGGTGAGCCGGTTGCGGCGGTCGACATCCTCCCCGGTGACGCGGGCCGCGACACGCAGGACCCCGCGACCCGCCAACACGGGTTCCTCGGACACGGCGTCGTCCGCCTCCCTGTCCGCCGCGTCGTCACCGATCGGTTCGTCGGGATCGTCCTCGGGAGCCACGACTCCGAGCGTCGCCGGTACGACCAGGATGGCCAGATCGGCTACGCTCTGGCTGATCCCGGCCACGTTCGACAATCGCTCGTCGTCCTGGAGCATGTCCGGGGCCCCGACCAGCTCGGTCGCCACGGCGACGAGCTGCTCACCGCGTGTTTGGCGCCCTATCCACGTGGCGATCTCGCGGATCTCGTCCTCGGCGGTGAGAGTGTCGACGGGGAACTCCCAACGCCGGAGCAGCGGCCACAGGTGACGTGCCTGCTGCGGTGCCATCCGGTCCAGCATGATCTCGGCGGAAACCACCTGCCAGCGCGTGGTGGCGGTCAACCAGGGCACGTTCCGGTGGGCGAGACCGGAGAACCAGTCGGCGAGCGAGGCCGCCATGCGCTGGGTGTTCGGTCCGGCCGGTCGCGGCTCGTGGAGCGCCGCGATCACTGCGGCGCCCAAGTGCTCTCCCAGCAGCGGCGGTACCGCGTTGCCGATCTGGCGGAACGCGGCGGACGGCGGACCGGCGAAGCGGAACCGATCGGGGAACGTCTGTAGGCGCGCCGCCTCACGCACCGTCAGGGTGCGATTCTGGCGAGGGTGGATGTACCAGTAGCCGTCCTTGGCGATGTGTGCGGTGATCGTCCGGGACAGTCCGTCCTCGTCCAAGCGCTTGTACTTGTCCTGGAAGATGTCGTCGCGGTACCGCTTCATGTCCTGGGGCAGATCCGAGTATCGGGTGCCGGAGGTCATCGACTCGAACGCGACCTCGTCGTCGGGGCGGACAGGGCGTGTGATGTGATCGAACACCTTGTGCGCGTCGGCGTCGGGTATCTGGTCGCGCATCCGCTTCTGGAAGCCGGTGACCGGCGAATCGTAGTCGGACCAACCGTCCGCTCCACCGACGGGTCGCCAACCGCCCTCCACCTCGGGAAGGTCGCCGATGGCGTTCCACACCGTGACCTTGTCCGGGCTTTCCGCAGGCCAGGCGAAGGCGTGGCCGTCGCGCAGGGCGACGAGGATCAGGCGCTGCCGGAATTGGGGGACGCCGTAGCGCCAGGTGTCCACGGCACGTTCCTCGACGGCGTAGCCGAGTGACTCCAACTCGTGGACCATGGTGCGCAGGATGAACATCTCACGGTCCAGCGCCATGTCGGGGACGTTTTCCATCACGACGGCGGCGGGTCGCGCGAGGCGGATCACCTCGAGGTAGGAGCGCCACAGGTCCCGGCGTTCGTCGTACGGGTCGCGCAGTCCGGTGCGGACACGGTGTCGGATCTTGTAGCGACCGGCTTTGGAGAAGGGTTGGCAAGGCGGCCCGCCGGCGAGAAGGGTGACGCCCGCGTCACGGATCAGTCCGGCGACGTGCGCGACGAGATCGGGGTCACCGAGGTCGCCGTCCAGGGTGAGTCCGCCGAAGTGGTGTCGGTGGGTCTCGACCGCCTCGCGGTCGTGGTCGGCCCCGAGAACGACCTTGAAGCCGGCCGCCTCCAGACCGAAGCTCATGCCACCTGCGCCGGAGAAGAGATCTGCGGCCAACAACGCCCCGTCAGCCCGCAGTCGGGCGGCATAGGCGAGGAACGACAGGGCGTCCTCGCAGTGTTCGGGGTGCGGCTCTAGGCGGATGAACGGCCCGCGCACGAGCTTCACTCCGTAGGGGCGGCGCGGTGATTCCGCGGCCTCCGTCATGACACCTCCCGATCCGGCACCCAGGCAGGCTACCGTCCCGTGCGACCGTCGACGACCGCTCCCGGACGGTGGCGGCGTCGCCGGGGGCGACCGTGGGGAATCCACAGGACGATCGGGGCCGATGATCGTAATATGTCCCCGATTGTGGACTCCGCCTCGTCCTTGCCCTTCTGGCCTGTGCATTTCCCCTGGCCTCGAAGAGGACGCGGCCCAGCACACGTCGGCGATGCAACCCTGTCGACATCGCTCGGGAGGGAACACGAGACGTACCGGTCCCGGTGAACGACGAACGCGCGTGGACGGCTCCGGTCTGCCGGACGTAACCCTCGTGTGGTCCTCGGCGAACGCGTGACCAACGATCCGGGCCGGTTCTCGAGGATCTCCGCGTCCGAGCGTCGGCGATTGCCAGTACGGTGTCAGCACCGTCGGCTCGGAGGACCATCGGGTGGAACCGGAGGCACCGGCCGCACCACTCAGGGGGACCGATGGCTGACCTGGACCGCTCCGCGTACAACCGGGGTCTCGTGGCCGACATCCTGGCAACGACCGAGGCGGGGGACGGGGATGCTCTGGAGGCGTTCACCGAGCGGATCCTCGACGAACTCGAGCAGGCCGGGGAGGTCGAGAACTTTTTCGTCGGTTGCTACCGCGCGTGGGGCCTCGAGGTCAGCGGCTACGCGCGCAACGACGTAACGAACACGCTCGACCTGTTCGTCAGCGACTTCCGCCGGTCCCCGGCCGAGGAGAAGCTCACGAAGACGCAGGCCGACCATATGTTCCGCCGCGTGGGCGCCTTCGTCCACAAGGTGAAGTCGGGCCTTCGGCGCACCGTGGACGGGGCATCGGGCGTCCATGACATGTGTGTCGCGGTGGAGAAGGCACTCCCCGAAGTGGCCGGGCTCCGGTTCTTCCTTCTCACCAACGCGGTGGCCTCCACCCCGGCGTCGGCTGCTCCCGACCTCGACGGTCTGCCGGTCAGACAGGAGATCTGGGACGTCACCCGACTCCACCGGATGGCCACCTCGGGCAGTCTGAGCGCACCCGTAGTCGCCGAGTTCCGGCCCCCCATCGATTGTCTGCCCGCTCCGCGCACCGATGGCGACTACGACGTCATCCTGGCCGTCGTTCCCGGACATGTGTTGGCGGACCTGTACAGGGACCACGGCCCTCGGCTGCTGGAGCTCAACGTCCGCTCGTTCCTGCAGGGTCGGGGGGCTGTGAACAAGGGGTTGCGGGAGACGATCCTCAACGCGCCGGAGCGATTCCTCGCCTACAACAACGGCATCACGGCCACCGCGTCCCAGGTCGACTTCGTCCCCGGGGACGATCGCGCCATCCAACGGATCCACGACATGCAGATCGTCAACGGTGGACAGACGACCGCGTCGATCCACTACGTGCGCGAACGCGACAGGGTCGACCTCGACGGCATCTTCGTCCAGATGAAACTCACCGTGGTCTCCCCGGATCGACTCCACGAGATCGTCCCGGAGATCTCCAAGTACTCCAACACGCAGAACAAGGTCAGCGTGGTCGATTTCAGCTCCAACGACGCGTACCACGTCCAAGTGGAGCGGGTCACCAGGAGTCTGTGGGCACGCCCCTTGGACGGCAGCGGGCAGGACACCAAGTGGTTCTACGAGCGGGCACGTGGACAGTACGTCGACGCCGAGACCCGGGCGGGCAGTGTCGCCGAGCGCCGACGGTTCAAGGCGCTGCATCCCTCCACTCAGAAGTTCACCAAGCAGGACTTGGCCAAGTACGTCCAGTCGTGGAATCAGCAGCCGTACTGGGTCAGTCGCGGCAACCAGAAGAACTTCCAGCAGTTCATGAGCGTGATCACCGCGAGCAAGCCCGACGTAGATGTCCGCTACTGCGAGAGGCTCGTCGCCTTGGCCGTCCTCTTCAAGGCCGCCGACCGCAGTGCCCGCCTCGCCCACGCGGGTAGTTTCAAGGCTGCGGTCACCACCTACACGGTCGCTCGCCTCAGTCATGCCGTGAATCGATGCCTGGACTTGGACCAAATATGGCGTGAGCAACGGGTCAGTGCCGCCGTCCAGACGGCGTTGACGGAGTTGAGTCCGCTCGTCCTGGGCGTCATCACCCGCCCTCGCACCGGGAATCACTCGGGGGAATGGGCCAAGAAGATCGAATGCTGGGAGGACGTCCTCGGATTGGACTGGACCGTCTCCGTCGGCGTGCGCGCGGAACTTCTGGAGATGTCTGCCTGGGACGCGAACGCCCGGACGTGAAGGCATCGCGAACCCGGTCGCGCCGCTGGCGACGGCGGTGCCGTCGTCGGAGTGTGAGGCCGTGGGATGTCGGGCGACGGGGGCGCACTGATGAGCCTCGGCAGCGACGAACCGTGCCCGGCTGTTGCTCGCGCGATCGATGACGGACGACCCGTCCCCGTGCGACGAGCCACCACGTGACCCTCGTAGGAAGGCGACCGCGAAGGGTGGGACTCGTCGCCTCAGAGCCGCCGTCGAAGGCCTTCTGGCGCCTCCGCGAAGCCCGCCGACGACGACCCGGTGTGGGCGCGGCCTGCCTGGACGACGAATGGTTGAAACGCCGTCGAGCGTGGCCTTTCCTCGACCGCCCGAACGTCACTGTCTCACGGTGCGCCCACCACGATATAACTGTTCAGTTGTTAAAACCCAGTGCCCGGGCAGCCTCCGGAGACCTCTCGCGCAGGGTCTCCGCGATTCGTCGAAACGCCGCGTACTCGCCCGCATGCATGGCTGCGGCCCGCAGCGCCAGTCCCGCGTCCGCCGCGACCGGCGGGTCTACCGGCCCGGACCACGGAGCCTCGGAGGCGGCGTCCGCGCTCCGATCGTGTGTCGGTGACCGCGAGGCCCTGCGATACGTCTCGTCCGCCCGGCTGCACAGCTCGTTGATGGGCCGCTCCAGCATCTGACGGATTTGGGTGGGAACGGTCACGCGTACCTTGGCGACGTCGATGTTGAACACGCCGTCGAGGTCCGTGTCGAAGTCCATGGACGCACGGGCCAGTTTCGTGTGCTCGTCGATGCTGCGGATCCCACTCCAACCGCCCCATTGTACGAGCCGGTTGGCTCGGTAGATGTACAAACCCTGCTGGCGGTTCCACTTCAACGGCCCGGACAGGCGATCGAACTGCTCCAGCGAGCTGAACGCGCTCTTGGGCGGCAGGACGTAGCGCCTCATGCGCACCGCTCCGTGGGCATCCCCGACGGTGACCTCGAACCTTTGCTCGGGGAGTTCGACCCGCCCCGCCTCGTCGGGGGCGAAGGGGTCCCACGGCTCGATCCTGTTTCCGTTGACCGATATGACCAAGCGACGTCCCGTGCTTCCGGTGAGGAACCGGTGGAACACCATGCCGAGATGCTCCATCGTTCGCGTTGCCATGCCCTCCAGCCTGCGGCGCGCCCACCCGCCTTCGGGGCGCCTCTCCGGTAGCACGCGGTCGAGTTTCTGCCATATCACGGCTGTGCCCGTGCCCTCCGTGAGCAGCCGGAGGGCACGCGGAGGAAGACCTTCCCGTCGCGGATTGAGGACCAGCCATTCGTCGGTCTCGGCAATCAGATCGAGGTCGAGGGTCCGTACGTGCAGGCGGGGTGTCCTGGATGATGTCCGCGTCGCCACCGTGATCGCACGACACTGCGAAAGGGAGGCGGTCTTCAATCCGAGACCGTAGCGCCCGAGGTCTCCGGGCTCGTAGTCCCGACGGCTGCCAAACCGCATGGCCTCGGTGAGTTGAGGTTCGCTCATCCCGCTTCCGTCGTCGGCGATCATGACGTAGGAGTCCGCACCGTCGAACGCGATGACGACCTCGACCCGCTCTGCCCCGGCGCACACGCTGTTGTCCACGAGGTCGGCGACGGCGGCCGGAAAGTCGTAGCCGATGTCCCGCAACGACTTCGTGAGCCGGGCGGCGGACGGAGCGATATTCGCAAGTCTGGGCAGGGTCATGGGCGTTGGCCTCCGAGGCGTCGACAACGAGCTCCAGGGTCTCACAGGCACCTCACGGGGCTGCGGGCCGAGGTCGGCCCGGATCCGTCGGCCGCAACGACGGATCTCTTCGGTGTGGACCGCCTGACCCGGCCCAGGGTATGTGCGCGGACGGCGACACTCCCCGAGGCGCCACGACTTCGCAACGCGACGCAGTCGCTCCGGTTCGGGTCCACCTCGCGCGACCCGTGCCCGTGCCGTCGCCCACCGCGACGCGCATGACGATCTTGCGATGACCGCGAATCGGCCGATCTTCCTCGCATATGCCACACGCCGGATTCGGCGCAAGAAGCGGCAGGTCGATTTGCAGTGCTCGCAGGAACGCGACGCCGCGTCGGACATCGTGCTCGATCGGGACCGCAATCGGGTGGGCCCGGACGGGAACTGCGGCCGCGGACCCTTCGGGTGACGACCTGACGCGTCGACGCATTTGGCCAATCCGAAACGACGGTCGGCGACGGCCCCGCCGTTGCGGGCGTGCCGTCCCGATCCGAACCGTGCCGTCATGATCGAGGTTTGAAGCGTCCGCATGATCGCGCTTGCTTCATCGGTACCGTGAACTCGGCCTATTGAGGCCATACTTCGTGCCTCACGTGCACGGAGCGGCCATACAACGGTTAGGCTGATCATCCGCTTGTGCGCACACGATGCCCAGAGCGTCCGGTGGCGTGCCGTGACGCTCCGAGCGGTCGCCCAGAATCCGCCGATCCGGTGGCGGCGGCACGTCGGCCACATCTCAACACCACGGCGCGGGAGGCGATTGCACTTGGGAGCCATGCGAACCATCGATGTGCCCCCAGGGGCGGCAAGGACCACGGCGTCCATGCGCAACCTCGGGTACACCGTGCAGCAGTCGGTGGCGGATCTGGTGGACAACTCCGTGTCCGCCGCGGCCACCGAGGTGGCGGTGACATTCAAGTTCGACGGGTCGGCATCGTGGATCAGCGTCGCTGACAACGGTCACGGCATGGACGCGCGTCGACTGACCGAAGCCCTGCGCTATGGCAGCAACAGTACTTACGGCAACGACGATTTGGGGCGTTTCGGGTTCGGACTCAAGACGGCGTCGACGTCACACTGCCGAGAGGTGACCGTCGCCACCAAAGCGAAGCGCCACGTTCGCGTCATCGGCCGCCGCCTCGATCTGGATCACATCGAGACCACCGACAAATGGCAGATTTTCGAACTCGCCGAAGGCGATCTTCCCGAGGTGGTACTGGCACAGTTGCGCTCACAGACCGGGACCGTCGTGCTCTGGCGCAGGCTCGATCGCGTGCTGCGCTACGACGACCCGTTCGGTGGTTGGGCCAGGAACAACCTGACGAAAGTGGCGGAGGAGGTCGACGCCCACCTCGGCATGGTCTTCCACAAGTTCATCGCGGGCGAGGTGCCGAAGCGCGCACCGCTGCGAATCACCATCAACGGCTCCGTCGTCAACGCGTGGGATCCCTTCTGCCGCGATGAGGCCGAGACCTATCCCTTCCCCGAAGAGCACTTGGAAGTGAGCTCGACGGAGGGAGCGGCGATCGTTCGCGTCCGGCCGTTCGTCCTGCCGAGGCAGAGCCACTTCTCCTCGAAGGAGGCGTGGCGGCGCGCCAACGGGGTCAAGAAGTGGAACCGCCAGCAGGGCTTCTACATCTACAGGGCCCACCGGCTCATTCAGTCCGGTGGATGGAACAAGATGCGCGCGGTCGACGAGCACACCAAGCTCGCCCGTGTGGCGATCGAGTTCTTCCCGCAGCTCGACCACGCCTTCGGTTTGAACGTCGCCAAGGCGACCGTGCGTCTTCCCTCGGAGCTGCGCGAACAGCTGACGCCCCTTGTGTCGCAGTGGACCCGAGCCGCAGAACGGATCTATCGCGACGACCCGACGAAAAACAGGTCCACCCGCAGCGCCGGAACCGCGGCGGTGGCCACAAGGCCCCCCGGGCGACCGCAGGCAGATGCGCTCCGCCCGCCCCCGTCCTCGTCGACCTCGGGGCGGGTACAGGCACCACGCCCCGTCCCAGCCACGACCGGGGCCTCCGTACTCGCCTCCGCAGCGCCGGAATCGTGCGGACCGGGCCGGGCCAGGTCCGCGCTCGAGGCGGCCGCAACCAGCGTTGGCGAAGATATGGCGCTCGATCGGATCGTGGCAGCGCTGCGCGACTTGTCACCGGAGGTGGCGCGTGACCTCGGGTGGTGAAGACGTAGCGCGCCATATGCAAGTGCTGCGAGCGCTCATGGAACGAGACGGACTGACCGTCGACCAGGCATTGGTGAGTGTTCCGGGCCTGATCCCGGACGAGGATCACGATGCGGTCCGGGAGGCGTGGAAGGCGCAGAGCTCCGTGGTGATCCAGGTGCTGGAACCCACCGAGCTCAGCGCCGCAGGTCCACGGTCGTGGTTCGAAACGTACGACACGTCACAGGGTTACTACTGGACACGTCAACGCTCCTTCCTCAAGTTCGAGCTGAAGCGCAAGGACGCCGAGGTCGACAACATCGACCGATCCAGCGATCGGGTCCTCGCCCACTTGGAGAACCCCCGGCATCGGGAACCGTTCGACGTCCGCGGTTTGGTCGTGGGGCACGTGCAGAGCGGCAAGACGAGCAACTTCTCCGCCCTCATCGCCAAAGCCGCAGACGCCGGCTACAAGATCGTGATCGTGCTCTCGGGACTGCACAACTCCCTGCGTCAGCAGACGCAGCGCCGGCTGCAGCGGGACCTCGGACACGAGGATTCACCGACCGGTGTGGGCCAAGGCGTGGCCGAGAAGTGGTGGACGTGGATGACGGGAGAGGGCTTGGACGGGGACTTCGAGCCCCATTCGAACACGGCCTGTCTGCAGGGCCAGAGCCAGGTCATCCTCGTGGTGAAAAAGAACAAGAGTCGGCTGGATCGGCTGATCGATTGGATCGACCGGGTTCCCGAGCACGTGCCGGTACTCGTCATCGACGACGAAGCGGACCAGGCGTCGGTCAACACGGGCGGCAATCGCGGTGATCGGGGGCCAGCCTTGGAGGAACTGGACCTGACCTCCGCGGACTTCGACGCCGAGGGCCCCGCCACCGATGAACTCGACCCGAGTGCGATCAATCTGCGGGTCAGACGCCTGATCGGTCTTTTCGCACGCTGCTCGTACGTCGCCTACACCGCCACGCCGTTCGCCAACGTCCTCATCGACCCGGACGCCAACGACCACGAGGCCGGAGAGGATCTCTTCCCGCGCGACTTCATCCTTACGCTGCCGCACCCGCCGGGGACCGACTACGTAGGGACCGAGCGACTGTTCGGTCGCGACGAACTCATGGGGGACGCGGAAGGAACCGACGGGCTCGATGTGATTCGCATCGTGCCCGACACGGACGTGAGCCAAGTCGTGCCCACCGGAGGGAAGGCTGCGGTCCGTGTGCCGGCGTCCCTCAGGGCGGCTCTGTGCGACTACCTGCTCGCCTCTGCGGGGCGTCTCGCCCGCGCGGAGGCGGACCGTCCCTGCACGATGCTCGTTCACGTCGATGTGAAGAAGGATGCGCAGGACCGACTGGCCGAGGTGATCGCGGCCGAATTGAGTAGCATGCGCCAGTTATGGCGCTATGATCGCACGGAGTTCGAGCCGCAGCTCCGCGAGCGGTGGGACCGGGACTTTCGGCCGTTGACGGCGTCCATGAACATCGATGCCGATGTGTCGTTCGAGACGGTCGAGCCGTACCTGGACCCGTTGTTGGGACGCGGCGTCGAGGTCCGGGTCCTCAACTCCAATCACGGGGACGAGATCGACTTCGACGTCGAACCCACCCTCAAGGCCGTTCTGGTCGGTGGCAACAAACTCTCGCGCGGCGTCACGATCGAAGGCCTGCTCGTCTCCTACTACGTGCGACGCACGCCGTACTACGACACCCTCCTGCAGATGGGTCGATGGTTCGGATATCGCGGCGACCACGTGGATCTGACCCGCCTGTATAGCACCCAGCAGCTCGTGAGTTGGTTTCACGACCTGGCCACCATCGAGGAGGAACTGCGTCGTCAGATCGAGGACTACGTCCGGCGCGGTCTCACCCCCTTGAAGGCTGCACCTCGCATCCGCAGTCACGCGAGGATGCTGCCCACCGCGAGGAACAAGATGCGGGACGCGGCGTTGGTCGAGCAGGCCTTCGACGGGAGAAAACTCCAAACGCTCCGATTCCCCTTCGGGGTCGGCAGTCCCATCACCGGGTTCGAAGACAACCTGGCGCTGACACGCCGACTGCTCTCGAGTCTCGGAGCCCCGGTTCACGTGGACGCGGGCCACTACGGCTGGAACGGAGTCGACGCCCAGCCCGTCCTCGAGTTCGTGGAGGCGTTCAGCTCGATCAGCCAGGGCTCCTTCGAGCGGGAGTCGATCGTCAACTACATACGTGATCGGGTACGTGTCAACGAACTCACCTTCTGGCACGTACTCGTATCCAGCCTTCACGACCCCGGTGCCACCGTCGACCTGGGTATCGTTGATCACCCGAAAATCGGAATGATCACACGTAGTCGTAAATCGACGGATCCTCAGTCACTGGGTGTGGTCACCGAGCCGGGTGACGAAGGCTTCGGGCTCACCCACGCCCAGAAGTCCGAGGCCGAACAGTTCTACGAATCGGATCCCCGGGTCAGACTTGCCGACGCCTACCGTCGCAGCCGCACGCCGCAAGAGGGCCTTATCGTGCTCTATCCGATCGACCCGAACAGTCAACCTGGCAGCAACGCGAAACTGAGATGGGCACTTTTCGAACCGAACGCCCCGCGTCCCGACTGCGTCATGGCCTACTCGATCAGCTTCCCACACACACGAACCATCGGCGACGCGCAGTACCTGTCCGGCCCAAGGAGCGAACGGGCATGAACGCCGCCGAACTCGAACACGTCTGGGAAAATCTGTCCGCCGCGTCCGCCGTCGGAATCTTGAACGCTGTCCCGCTCGGGCGAGAGGATCTGTGGGCGGCGCTCGACTCGTCCGGGCAGTGTCACCTGCTCGTGGAAACACCGTCAGGGTCCGACGCTCCCAGATTGCAGGTGAAGGGGCTGCGAGCGATCGTCGCCATGCATCAGGTCGCCGACCGGGAGCCCGCGCCCTTTCTGGACTTCAGCTGTGTGGACCCGAGTGTGTTGCCCACATTCGCAGCGGTCGCCGCCGACATCGTTCGCGCCGTCACGAAGACGACCCCTGCCGAAGCGGTTTCCGTTGTCGCGAATGTCCTGGAGCGGTGGAAGTGGTTCTGGGAGGTCGACTCCTCGCGGCTGACGGACTCCGAGGCACTCGGCCTCTTCGGAGAGCTTTGGTTCCTGGCGCGCTGGGCCCGGCCCACGCCAACCAGCCTCGCGGCGTGGACGGGATCCGACGGCTCTCGGCACGACTTTCAATGGCCCTCGGTCTCGGTCGAGGTGAAAACCACGGCAAGACGCTCCGAGATCCGCGCCTCCCACACGATCAAGGGCCTCGATCAGTTGGCAGCACCGGAAACGGGCGACCTCTACCTGTTCAGTCTCCAATTGGTGCGCGACCAGCTGGCCAAAAACACCCTGCCGCTTTTGGTGGACCACGTAATCTCGGCACTCGGCCAAGATCCAGTGACACAGGAACACTTCGCTCGGAAGCTGGGCAACCGCGGATACACACCAGCGCATCGCCGGACCCTTGGCACTCGCTACAGGGTGGTTGAGGAGTGTCTCTACCGCGTCGTAGGGGAGTTTCCACGTCTAACCCCTGGAACCTTTCCCCAAGGACTCCCACCCGGCATCGGCGGCATTTCATACCGGTTGGACACGGCAGCATGTGAACCATGGCTCGCCGCATCAGCTCCGCTACCGTGGCCACCGACACAGGCATGAGTCGCCCCGCCAGCAACGGTCGATCGGCAAAATGGTTCTGTTGTCCGCGCAGGCCATGAGCGTGGCGAGGATCGCCGAGGTGACGTTCACCAGCAGCGATCGGGTCCGCGACGTGATCCACAACTTCAACGCGGACGGCTTCGAAGAAGTCGGCCCCGCGGGCGCGGGATGCTCCCGTGACGTCCTTCCCTCCCGGGTATGCGCCGCGGTTGGCCCCGCGAACGTGGGGATGGTCCGAACGTTTGGTCCTCGTTGATGCGCGGGTAGTCGGCCTCGCTAACGCGGCGATGGTCCCCAGATCTTCGCGCGCGGCATCGTGCCCAGGACGTCGGCTAAGCGAACGCGGGACATGGCCCGAGCAGGCGGACGTCCGACCGTGACTTCCCCGGGGTCTCGTGGTGCCGTGGTCATGGCCGGCAGTCGGTCACGACGTGGGGAACGCCCTTGTCGGCGTGCGGGATTGGTCCATGCGGCCGCGATAGGGTGGGATCTCCACGCTCGGGATCGGGGGTCCGTTGCGCGTCTTCTTCCAGCCGGCGGCGCTGTCGCAGAAGCCTGTGAAACGGCACTACGACGCCACGATCGCCCGACGTGTTCCGTTCCTCGACCACGAGAAGGTCGTACCGGGGAAGGCCTTTCGGGAGCTGTCGGCGTCGTTTCCCGACGGGTCGGCCTGCGTGTGGGGGGTCACCCCGGGTCAGAGGGGCGTGAACGTCTCCCGGGCCAGTCGTATCGCGAAGGACGACCTCGCGTTCTTCACCGGGGACAAGGTGGCGTATCTCAGTGGGGTCGTGGTCGCCACGTGGCGCAGTGTTCCGTTCGCCGAGCGTCTTTGGGGGCGGGACCCGCTGGGGCAGACGTGGGAGTGGATGTACGCCCTCGACGACGTCCGCGAGCACGACATCCTCATGGACGACGTGCGTGCGGCCCTCGGTTGGAAGGACACGCGGAACGTCCAGAACCTGACGATCCTCAAGGAGGGCGAAGAGGAGACGATGCGGGCTCTGCGAAAGGCGAGGCCGGGGACGCCCTTGCCGGCGTCTCCCGCGAGTGTGTCGGATCCGGCTGTGGCGCCGCTTCCCGTCCGGGTCGTGTCCGCCGTTGCGCCGGGTGCTCGGGCCAGGCTCCCTGCGCCTTCGACGGGTCGGGCCACGGCCGGGACGTGTGTGTTGTGCGGAGGCGTGGTTCCCGACGGGTTCCTGGTCGCTTCGGCGATCAAGACGCGCGGGTGTTCGCCGCAGGAGCGCGGGGACCCGGCCAACGTGATCGGGTTGTGCACCCTGGGGTGCGAGAGCCTGTTCAGGCTCGGCTACGTCGCGGTCGACGGCGGGGGGACGGTCGTGACGAGCCCACAGGTGCTGGAGGCGTCCACGCTTCGGGTCCACGTCGAGCGTGTCGCCCTCGCGGGTCGTGAAGTCGCGTGCTGGTCCCCGGCGACCGCCCGGTATTTCGCGTGGCATCGTGCGGGCGTGTTCCGCGAGACGGCCCCGTTGAGGTTGTTCGAAACGTAGGCGTCGGACGTCGGCCGCCGTGCGGTCGATCCGTGTCGGCGGAGCCGGGCAGGTCGTGTCGGAATTCGAGCATGGACGGGGAACGGTACGGGTGTCGGCTCCTGAATGGGCGTTGCTGGTGGGGGTCGGCCGTTTCCACGGCCCAGCCGACAACGACGAAGAAGCGGGGATGGACGATCCGTTCCCGGACCTCGAGTTCGTCGACGACGTCGTCCCGCGGGTGCGCTCGGCTCTGGCGTCCATGGCGTTCGACGCACGCGCGGTCATGGACCCGGACGCCGCGGAGCTGCGCGGTCGGGTCCAGGGTGCCCTCGGTGACGCGAGGATCGTGTACGTGGTGTCGCACGGGGTGGATTCCCCGGAGACGAATCCCTACCGGGTGGCGGTGGTGCCCTCGTGCGGGAAGCACGGGGCGGACACAAACGCCGGGCACTGGGTCGAGGGTGCCCTGGATTACGACGAGCCGACGCTGTTCCTGTTCGACCTGTGTCGGGCGGGGCGCGCGGCCACGTTGCCGGCGGCCACGCATCGGCCGGGTGCCGGGAGCAAGGCGTGGGTGATCGCCGCGTCGGCGCCCCACCAGGACGCCTTCGCCGGCGATTTCAGCTATGCGCTCGCCGAGGTTCTGCAGGAGGTCGCGGAGACCGGTCTGGACACCGATCCCGCCCGGCGGTTCGTGGCGTTCTCGGCGGTGGCGCGCAGGATCAGCGACCGGGTGCGGCAGCGTTCGAAGTTCGGTCAGTTGGTGTTCGCCACCGCGATGGACATGACGTTGGACGAACCCGAGCTGCCGTTCTTCCCGAACGTGCGTTTCGATCAGGAGGCCGCGAACCTGCGGGCTGTGGACGCGAGTGCCCGTGGCTTCCTCGACCGCCGTGACGCCCGGCATTTCAAGGACAAGGCGGGGGCTCACTTCACCGGCCGCAAGGCGCAGTTGCGTGTGCTGGCGCCGTGGCTGGACGACCGGTCCGGCGGATCGGGCAACCTGCGAGTGGTTACCGGCAGCCCGGGGGTGGGAAAGTCCGCGCTCCTGGGAGCGTTGGCGTGCGCGGCGCACGTGGAATTGTCGAACGCCGTGCCCGAGGTCGGCCGGCGGCTGGATGACGGCTGCCGACCCGAGGCCAATTCGCGACTGGCCGCGGTGCACGCGCGTGGACGTTCGTCCGGGGAGGTGATGACGGCCATCGCCCGTCAGCTCGACCTGGACACGTTCGGAAAGAGGAGTGTCGACCATCAGACGCTGATCCAGGCGCTGTCGGCGAGCGAGGACACCTGTGTGCTGATTGTCGACGCCTTGGATGAAGCTCTGCAGGTGAATGCGCTGCGCGACGAGTTGGCGACCTTGGCGAGGGCCGTCCGTAGCGACGGCCGGCCGGTGTGCCGGCTGCTGATCGGCATGCGGCCGTGGGGGGAGTTCTCGGTTCTGATGGAACTGGCCGCCGCCCAGGGTGGCCTGATCGATCTGGACGACGCCGATCCCGTGGAGGTCCGGGGCGACCTGACCGACCACATCGGCAGCCGGTTGCGTGAGGAGGAGGCCTATGCGACGCCGGGCATGGCGTCGATCCGTCGAACCCTGGCGCGGGCCGTGGCGGAGTCGCTCGTGCCGCGTGACCGTGCCACGCTCTCCGCCCGGGGGAAGCGTGTCGAGTGGGGGGCGTTTCTGGTGGCGGACGTCTTCACCCGCTATCTGGCTTCCGCCCCCGCCCCCGCCACCGCGGAGGAGGCCGAACGCCGTGGCCGGACGGCTCCCGCGGACCTGCCCGCCGTGCTGGAGATGGAACTCGCCGCCCACGATCGCGGCCCCAGGATGCGTTCGCTCCTGGTGGCGTTCGCGCACGCGCGAGGCGAGGGCATGCCTGCGGAGGTGGCGATGCCGCTCGCCGACCACCTCGCCGGCGTCCCGGACGTCGATCGGGATCCGAGGACGGACCGGGAGTTGCTGGACAACGTCCTGTTCTATCTGCGATCCGAGCCGGACCGCGAAGGCATCCTGCGGTCCCGGTTGTTCCACCAAGGACTCATCGACTACCTCGCACCCCGCAACGGGGCATCCTCCGCAACGGCGCCGCTCGTCGACACTCCCCGCAACCCGGACTTCGAGACCGTCCTGGACCACCTGCTCGCGACGCACACCCTCCACGACGGGACGCGTCGACTGTGGGACACCAGCCCGCGCTACGTTCTGCGCCACGCCCTGGACCACGCGGTTGCGGCGGATCGGGCGGACGAGCTTCTCGCCGATCCCGAGTTCCTCGTCCACGCCGACCCGGTGGTCCTCAAGGACGCTTTCACCGACGCCCGCGGTGAAGCGGCCCGTCTTGCCGGTCGGCTGTACCTGGGTCGGTACGATTCCCTGGCCCGGGTCGGACCGATCGGGCGTCGCCAACTCCTGGCGATCCTGGCCGCGGCGGCCGGGGCCGGGCATCTCGTCGAAGCGTTCGCCCACGGACAAGCGTGGCGCCCCCGGTGGGCGGTCCTGGGTCCGATGGAACCAACGGCCGCCCAACCCGACTGGACACTGGCCCTCGACGGCGGCCGGATCCGTGAACGCGGGATCGTGGTGACGGGCGGCGCGGCCGGCCACGTTCGCGTTCGAGACCTGAACACCGGAGAACCGTGCGGTGAGCCCCTGAGCGGGCACGCGGGATCGGTGCTCGCGGTGGCGCGCGTGCGCGTGGACGGGCGGGACGCGGTGGTCACCGGCGGCGCCGACGGCACCGTCCGCCTGTGGGACCCCGACTCCGGTACGGCCGTGGGGGCGCCCATGACCGGTCACATCGGTGCGGTCACCGCGGTGGCGCGCGTACGTGTGGAGGGGCGGGACGTGGTGGTCACCGGCGGGACCGACGGCACCGTCCGCCTGTGGGACCCCCTCAAGGGGGAGCAACTGCCGTACCCGGCCATGAGTCACGACAAGGGCAGTCGAGTGCGTTCCCTGTCGCTCGCGGACGTCGAGACGGGGACACTCGTGCTCAGCGCAGGCTCCGACGGCACCGTGCGCGCCTGGGACCCGTGCACCGGAGCACCTGCGGGCACTCCGGTCGAGTCGGATCCCGACACCGACACCACACGTGCGGTGGCCGTCGCGATGCTCGACGGGCGGACGACGCTCGTGACCGGCGGCGATCGCGGCCTGCGAGCAAGCGACCTGACGAGCGGCCGGGAACTCGCCGCGATCGACGACGCGGCCCTGGACCTGGCCGTCCTGCGGATCGGAGACCGGGCCGTGATCGCCGCCGGCGGCCTGGACCACCGTGTCCTGTTGTGGGACCCGCCCGGGAACGGCATCGACGAGTACGCCGTGTTCCACCCCGCCTATGCGGTTCGGGCCGCGTCCGACGGATCCCTCGTCGTCGGGGGCGGCCACGACGTCGTCGTCCTGGAACCCAACGAAAGGCCGTGATGAACGCGATCGTCGGTGTGCACGGGATCTGGAACTTCAAACGCCGCCTGACCCCCGAGGCGGCGGCGACGAGCCTCGCGAACGGAGTGTGGGCCACCTCCCTCGCTCGATCCCTCGCGAACGCCGGGTACGCGGGCCCGGCTCCGACGGTGGCGATGGCCTACTACGCGGACCTCCTGCGCAGGCCCGACCGACAGGGAGCATCCGAGGACCTCAAGGACCTCGACGCGTTCGAGCGGGAGATCGCCCTCGCCTGGTTGACCGGACTCGGCCTGCCCGAAGCCGTACCGATGGGACGCTCCTTCATCCGCGTCCGTCAGGCCGTCACCTGGCTCGCCGAGAGCCGCGGACTGGCCGAGCCCTCGCTGGCCTGGTTCACGAACCGGATCGCCCGTGAGGTCGGCGCCTATCTCCGCGACCAGGATGGCCCGGCCCGCAAAGCCGCCCGAGCGCGGGTGACCGACGCGGTCGCATTGTCGGGCGCGCGCGTGGTGATCGCACACTCCCTGGGATCGGTCGTCGCCTACGAGGCTTTGTGGGAAAGACCCGACCTGCCGATCGACCTGCTGATCACCCTCGGATCGCCCCTGGCCCTGCCCGGCGTCGTCTTTCCCCGGCTGAGCCCCGCCCCGGTGAACGGAATGGGCGCGCGGCCTCCCGGAGTTGCCCGATGGGTCAACCTGGCAGATCCCGGCGACATCGTCGCGATCCCACCGCGCGGGATCGGGCGCGCGTTCGCGAACGTGGACGTGGACGACCACACCGAGATCGGCATATTCGATTTCCACTTCGCGAAGAACTATCTCGCCCACCCCAGGGTCGGACAAGCCTTGGTCTCGAACTGGGGCCGAACCACTCGGTAGGGCAATGGCGTTGAACTGCGCGAATCCGACGATCGAATGCCCGTCTGTAGAAGAAACCTCGTATCGGCTGGAGGCGCTCCCTCGACGTTGGACGGATTGAACCTGCTCTTGTCGTCATGGTCGTGAATCTTGAATCGCTCCACACGAGAGCGGTCGCCCGTGATCCACTCGGTCTGCATCACGGCGCGGCCAGCCTCGGTCGACCACCCGGACGTCGGCCCTGCGTCCGCAGGGATGGCCCGGCGGATGGCCCGAATGGTTCGCCATGATCCCTCCGCGCGCCGGTCATGGCGCAGCCAGGCCTCGGCCACCGTTTCCGCGGGGGCTGCGGTAGTCCCGATGAGAGACTGCCGGGTGAACCACCGTAGGGACAAGGAAGATTCGCTTCGTGACAGGCAGCAGCAGGTGGCAAGATGCAACTAAATGAAAACGACGTTACCCGCTGGTAGAACCCCAGGTCATGCAGGGTCGGCCCCGCGTCCGCGGGGATGGTTCCGGCGCGAGGGTGGGCCCGAGGGACGGACCGCGGTCGGCCCCGCGTCCGCGGGGATGGTTCCCGGTGGCACATGCCCATGCGGACCATGTACGAGTCGGCCCCGCGTCCGCGGGGATGGTTCCGTTGGCTACGTTGCCAATCGAGTGACGGGGGTGTCGGCCCCGCGTCCGCGGGGATGGTTCCGTTCGCAGGCCAAAACGCGGGTGGACCCGGTGGTCGGCCCCGCGTCCGCGGGGATGGTTCATCACCGTCGCCGACCGCGAGACCCTGCTCGATGTCGGCCCCGCGTCCGCGGGGATGGTTCTCCAGTTCCGGGGGTTGGGCATGCGCGATGATCGTCGGCCCCGCGTCCGCGGGGATGGTTCCTCCTGACCGGGCCGGGGCAGATGCAGTGGGGCGTCGGCCCCGCGTCCGCGGGGATGGTTCCTTGAGCCCGGACAGACGTCGCGCGTCGCACATGTCGGCCCCGCGTCCGCGGGGATGGTTCGGCCGAGGGACTGGTTCGCACCGTGATGAAGACGTCGGCCCCGCGTCCGCGGGGATGGTTCCGGTCAACGCCGCCGACCTGGTGGCGGCGATGAGTCGGCCCCGCGTCCGCGGGGATGGTTCTTGACACCGATTGCGTCGCACTCCTCCCGCGAGGTCGGCCCCGCGTCCGCGGGGATGGTTCCGGATCCGGCGGTAACCGACCGCCGCGCCCCGGGTCGGCCCCGCGTCCGCGGGGATGGTTCTCCATGCGATACGCCCGTCTCACCGCCCGGGATGTCGGCCCCGCGTCCGCGGGGATGTTCCCCGGCCGCAGCCATGCGTGCCGCGTTCCACAGGTCGGCCCCGCAGGATGTTCCTGCCGACCCCAACTTGCCGCCGTCGCCCGCGTCGTCGGCCGAACCTGGGGATGCTCGCAACGCCGCAGACCCGGTCCTGTCGGACGGCGAATCGGCAGCGAAGGCGAGGGAGTTCCCGTCCCAGTCGGCCGCTTTGGGCCTCGTCGGCAGCGTTTGCTGGCCGCGCGTCCGCACGGGCCGCTAACGTCGAGGTCTCTCGACAGGTCTAAGGGAGCGTCCGATGAGCATGACCAGCGGCCCGGCACGAGCCTGGCATCCCGGAATGACGACCGCCTCCAAGGACGACATCCACCATGTGAAACCCCGCCAGCGGAACAAGTACCGCCGCCAGGGATTCTCCTGGGCGGAGATCAAGAAGATCGACCGCGCCATCGGACGAGGCGAACACACGATCACCCTCAAAACCGCCACCTCCGAAACCACCATCACCCTCCCACCCAAAACCACCTGACGAAGCCCTCCCACCGAACCACGAGCCGCGTCCACCTCGCTGTTGGCCCCACGAAAGCGGGGATGGTTCGCCTGTGATCCATCCGGACGCCCGTCAAAACGCAGCCGGGCCCCGGCCGCCGTCTCAACGCACGTCTGGGGGAGCATCGGTGGGAAGCTCGTCTCTCGAACTACCGTGGGGCTGACGGAGCTTCGCTTCGCGACAAGCAGCAGTAGGTGGCAAGATGCAACCGAACGACAATGGTGTTACCCGCCGGTAGAGCCCCAGGTCATCCAGCGTCGGCCCCGCGAACGCGGGGATGCTCCTGTCCCCCTGGGTCGTGGTGGCCGTCTCGGCGAGTCGGCCCCGCGAACGCGGGGATGCTCCCGGCCCACCGGCAGCGGGCCGTCCGGCGCCCCGGTCGGCCCCGCGAACGCGGGGATGCTCCTGAGCGGCAACACGGGCGGGTTCGACCTGGCGGGTCGGCCCCGCGAACGCGGGGATGCTCCCACCTCGACAGGATCCGCGTCGGCCCGTCCGGTGTCGGCCCCGCGAACGCGGGGATGCCCCCGCGGCGCCGCCCTGCGGGGGTTGGCCCAGGCGGTCGGCCCCGCGAACGCGGGGATGCTCCCCGATACGTCGGGGTTCGAGGTCCACCAGAGGGGTCGGCCCCGCGAACGCGGGGATGCTCCCGGGTACAGGTCTTCGTCCGCGCCTTCCAGCATGTCGGCCCCGCGAACGCGGGGATGTTCCGGCGGAAGGCCCAGGGCTTTCACGTGTTCGAGGCCCAATTCATACCCGACGACGTGACCCTGGCAGGTAGTCGCCTTTGATCCATCCGGCGGCCGATCGCCAGGCCGCCTGGCCCTCGGTCACTGCCTTTGCAGAGGCGGCGAGAAACGCCAGGGGAGAGGCCGCGAGGTGAACTACCGTGGAGCCGAGGGAGATCCGCTTCACGACGGGCGGCAACAGGTGGCAAGATGCAACTGAACGAAAACGGCGTTACCCACCGGTAGAACCCCAGGTCATCCAGTGTCGGCCCCGCGAGTGCGGGGATGGTCCGGGTGATCGTGGGACGTATCGGGGTCGCGGCCGGTCGGCCCCGCGAGTGCGGGGATGGTCCTCCGGGTGACAACCGGCGGCGAGGGCGGGAAATGTCGGCCCCGCGAGTGCGGGGATGGTCCGGTCTGGGCGGCATGGCACGCGAAGTACCACGCGTCGGCCCCGCGAGTGCGGGGATGGTCCTGTCGGGGTTCTGGTCCCGGTCGGCGCGACGCCGTCGGCCCCGCGAGTGCGGGGATGGTCCCGCCCTGCGCGACATCGCCATGGTGATCGGCGCGTCGGCCCCGCGAGTGCGGGGATGGTCCGTCCGTGTCCTCGATCCCGGGCCCGATCAGCGCGTCGGCCCCGCGAGTGCGGGGATGGTCCCGGCTTCAGTGCCTCGTCTGCGGCCCGCAGTTCGTCGGCCCCGCGAGTGCGGGGATGGTCCCGCGTTGGCGATCTCCCCCCACCCCATGCCGTGGTCGGCCCCGCGAGTGCGGGGATGGTCCGGCGCGTGCCGTGACGATCAAGGCCGCGTCGGCGTCGGCCCCGCGAGTGCGGGGATGGTCCCGGCATCCCCCACGTGAGTGCGCCGTACATGAAGTCGGCCCCGCGAGTGCGGGGATGGTCCCCCAACCCGCGTCTTCCGGCCAGGACTCCGCGAGTCGGCCCCGCGAGTGCGGGGATGGTCCCACCGCGTGCCGGATGGCCGCCCCGTACCCGTCGTCGGCCCCGCGAGTGCGGGGATGGTCCCACGCAGCAGCCCGCTTCGGCCACCCTCGTCCAGTCGGCCCCGCGAGTGCGGGGATGGTCCCTCGATGGGCTCGCCGTCCTGATCGAGGATCCGGTCGGCCCCGCGAGCGCGGGGATGGTCCCTGCACTAGAAACCGGCCCGGATCCGCTCTGACGTCGGCCCCGCGAGCGCGGGGATGAGCCCTACCTGGCGCTTGAGGTGACCTACTGCGAGGAGTCGGCCCCGCGAACGCGGGGATGAGCCCGCCATCTGGGACGACCGGCTGCTCGGTCGATCGTCGGCCCCGCGAACGCGGGGATGAGCCCGGCCTTGTCGGTGAACACGTCCGTCAATCTCAGTCGGCCCCGCGAACGCGGGGATGAGCCCACCATCCTCGGCAACGGCATGGCCGGCCAGGGGTCGGCCCCGCGAACGCGGGGATGAGCCCGTCGCCCAGTGGATCGGGCAGCGGGTCGCGGCGTCGGCCCCGCGAACGCGGGGATGAGCCCGGCGGACCGGTGCCGACCGCCACCGCCACCCCGTCGGCCCCGCGAACGCGGGGATGAGCCCGCCGCCTCGTACGCGGCCAACCGACGCAGGCGGTCGGCCCCGCGAACGCGGGGATGAGCCCGCCCGGTACACGCCGAGCTCGACCACGCGCCGGTCGGCCCCGCGAACGCGGGGATGGTTCCGGGTCGCCCGAAGCGCCAAACTGTGCGCGGGAGTCGGCCCCGCGTCCGCGGGGATGGTTCGGCATGACGACCTGTTCCGACGCATCCGCGTGCGTCGGCCCCGCGTCCGCGGGGATGTTCCCGCCCCTTCGGGATAGATGGCCTTGGACGTCTTATCGGCCCCGCGCAGGCGGGGATGCTTCTAACCTCCTGGCGGCGCAGGCCGGGGCAACTCCAGTCGGCCCCGCGTCCGCAGGTGTTTCCGCTGCCCAGGCGATCGCATGGCGCGTGAGCCGGTCGGCCCTGCGTCCGCGGGGATGGTCCCGTCTGCGCGTCGTGGGTACCGCCGTTGATGATGTCGGCCCAGCATCTGCGGGGATTGCGCTGCCTCAACCGTGAGAATCCGCCCGAATCGCCTGCGAATACGGTGGGGAGACCCTCCCGATACGACAACGTCCAGGAGTATGGCCAACCCGGCGCAGCGGCGGGCCTGCAGTTCGCTCCGACCGCGGCCGGTAGGTCCACGCCGTTGGCCCCGCGAACGCGGGGATGGTCCCCGCACCAGCAGCGACATCGACCACCACGCCCGGTCGGCCCCGGCGAACGCGGGGATGGTCCCGCGCAGGCGGTACTTGGTCAGCTCCTTGTCGGGTCGGCCCCGCGAACGCGGGGATCGTTCCGGCAGCCGTGCCGTCACCGACAGCCGGCGCCGATCGGCCGCGCGAGCGGATGGGGAGATCGAGAAGAATCACCCAGGATCGTAGGCGTATTGCCGGTCGTGACTCGGGTAGTCGTGCGGTGGTGTCGGCTTCCCCGTGGCCAGCACACGCGCGGTCCGGCGCCCGCTCACCCCCGTCCGGCCGTCGGACCGCGCCCTTCCCGACCGATTCCGCGAGTTCGAGCATGTTTCCGGCAGCGCCGGTCGAGCCCTGGATGCTCACCGTTGAGGTGCCCCGTGTTTTCCGGACACGTTGACTTCTGTTGTTTACGCCGCCAGCCCGAGTTGCTTGTGCTCGTTCAGGACTTCCAGCGGCGTGCG